>JBAXRP010000227.1:0-7268 GCA_037131145.1 Bacteroidota bacterium | reverse complement strand
AAAAGGATTAATTTTTCGAAGTGATGTTTCTCTTCGATTGCTTCAACGTACTTTCCTGCAATCATTATAACTTCTGACCGATCCATTCGCGAAGATTTTTTTCTTATAAAATTACGAATTTATCCGGCATCAAAACAAGAAAACAAATATACGATCCGCTGATTAAGTGCAGTCTGGCCTATTCCTGAAAGCGTAAATGAAATCCCGATCGTTGCTTAACAACTATTTATCACGCCTAAATTCCAAATTATGCATATTTCATTTCGCTTATTATGCAATTTTGCCTAATTTTGCATATTACAAATGATTTTTTATGTACGACAATCTTGTTTACAGGCAAAAAAACGAGTTGCAACGGTTGATCTCCCTTCCGTATATCGAGCGGCTGAACCCGGGCGATGCACAAAAATGGTTAGACACCGGAATGGTCAAGGTCATTACAGGGCCGCGTCGTGCCGGAAAGTCGGTTTTCGCCTTGCTGATGCTTAAGAACAGGTCGTTTGGTTATTTTAATTTCGACGAAGAAGGACTTGCGGCGCTCAACAACATTGATTCCGATCAGTTGCTCAAATCGATGCATGTTCATTATGGCGAAACGAAAACTATTTTTTTTGATGAAATCCAGAACATGCCAAACTGGGAAGTGTTCGTCAACCGGCTGCAACGGGAAGGATACAACCTGGTTCTTACCGGTTCCAATTCGCGTTTGCTCAGTGGGGAACTGGCCACCGCGCTTACCGGCAGGCATATCCCGATCGCGGTTTATCCTTTTTCGTTCAGGGAATTTCTGAATGCCAAAGAAATGCAGATAAATCCGGAAGGTTTCAAACTTGCCACCGAAATGGCAGCAATTCAGCGATTTGCCGAGGAGTATCTGAATCATGGCGGATTTCCTGAATTGACCATGAAAAACATGGATCCGGGCGGATATTTGAAAATTCTATTCGATTCAGTTTTGTTCAAAGATATCGTCAGACGTTTCAAAATCCGTCGCGCTGAACAAATTGACACATTAGGCAGCTATCTTATGGATAATGCGGCAAGTCTGTTTACCAACCGGCGATTGGCCAGGTTGCTTGGTTTGAAAAGTGACATGACCGTAGAAAAGTATATCCGGTATCTTACAGAAACCTTTCTGGTTTATACCCTTACCCGTTATTCATTCAAAGGGAGTGAACGGTTAACGGCGCCCCGAAAGATTTACAGTATAGACAATGGGTTTATCCTTGCGAAAGCCATCGCGCATTCAACCAACAGGGAACACCTTTTGGAAAACATGGTCTTTTCAGAGCTTGTCAAAGCCGGCATGGAACCCAACCGTGACCTGTTTTATTATCAGACCCGCAACAACCGCGAGGTGGATTTTATCCTGAAACAAGGTTCCCGGGTCACAGAGTTGATCCAGGTTGTTTATTCTGCATCCAACATTGATACCTTCGACAGGGAAATAAAATCCCTTATGGAAGCATCCGACGAATTGAATGTTGAAAAACTGACTCTGGTTTCCTGGAATGAAAAGAATAAAGTTGAAAAAGGATCAAAAACCATTCAGGTGGTTCCGGCATGGGAGTGGATGATGAAATTTCAGACTTCCTGACCACACCTTCCCGGTTTCAGGTTCAAGGTTTCAGGTTCAAGGTTCAAGGTTCAAGGTTCCAAGTGCCAGGTACCGAACTTTAGCCAAATGTTAATTAATTCTAACCACTTTTCTGAGCAGACTTTAAGATAATCAAGCCTGAATCATTCATGAAAATTCTCTCGGAGCCTCATCGGTGGAACTTTATGCAACTTATTGCGTGAAAACGCGAAAAAAAGAATTGTTGAAATTTATCCGGCATCGAAATAAGTAAACAAATACACGGTCCTGCCTCAATTAAAATTACGTTGTTGAACCAGGATCACAAATCCTCGAAATTATGCCCTCCTTTGAATGCAAGGGAAATATATTGCTGTGCTTATAAAGCAATATATTCGTATATTTGCTCTTTCTATAAAGCAAATTATGGAACGTCTCAGGGAAAAATTCTATCAGAAAATCAATGATATTGAGTTGCGAATCGTTCGCGAATTCATTGATAAGGTTGATTGGTCCAACCGGATGATCGGCATTACCGGAGGCAGGGGTTGTGGTAAAACGACCCTGATTTTACAATATATCAAGGAACGTTTACCCCTGAACGAGTCGGTATTATATGTCAGTTTGGACGATATCTTTTTTGCCGCGCATAATTTGGTTGACCTGGTTGCAGATTTCATCCGGAACGGGGGAAAGTATCTTTTTCTGGATGAAGTTCACAAATATCAATCTTGGGCAAATGAAATTAAAAACCTGTATGACGATTATGCAAACCTGAAAATTGTCTTCACTGGTTCATCAATGATTGATTTGCACAAAGCGAAAGCAGATTTGAGCCGCAGGGCTGTTATGTATGAGATGCACGGTTTGTCATTACGGGAGTTTATCCTTTTTGACCAGGGCTTAATGCTCCCTTCATACACCTTGGAAGAAATCCTGAAAAATCATGTTCCAATCTGTCTTGAAATCAATAAAGTAACAAAACCAATCAAGTTGTTCAACGATTACCTCCGGTATGGCTATTTTCCCTATTTTCTGGAAAACCGATCGGCATATCTTCAGAAACTTGCCGGAACGATTGATGTGGTGTTGGAATCAGACATTCCTGGCATTATCAACCTTCCCATGGCAAGTGTTGAAAAAATGAGACTCTTGCTTTCCATTATTTCAGAAGGGGTTCCTTTTCAACCCAACATTTATAAATTGAGTGAAAAAACCGGTATTGCCCGCAATACAATTATTCAATATTTCCACCTTCTTGAGGATGCCAGGATCATCATGCTCCTTCACGCTTCAACAAAAGGGATAAGCCGGATGCAAAAACCTGAAAAAATTTACCTCTATCATCCGAACCACATGTACGCTCTAACCACTGCCAATACTGAGAAAGGAAACCTTCGGGAAACTTTTTTCCTGAACCAGGTTTCGCAGAATCATACGGTAACCTTCCCTTCTTCAGGTGATTTTCTCGCAGATGACCAATGGCTATTTGAAATTGGCGGTAAATCGAAAGGTGGTAGCCAATTGCAGAATCATCCCAACGGATACGTTGTGGCAGATGATATAGAATACGGCTCCGGAAATAGAATTCCCTTATGGCTGTTTGGGTTTCTTGCGTAAACAGGCTCTTCAGACACTGGCAGGTTCTGCCGACACTTACAGGTCTGCCTGTGTCCTCCTACCCTTTGAGGGCTTCCGCCCCCGACACAATCTCGAGAATGGCGTTGGTGATGGCATTCTGGCGGGCTTTGTTGTAAGAAATGTTGAGATCGCGCAGCAGATCTTTGGCATTTTCGGTTGCCTTATTCATGGCAGTCATACGGGCGCCCTGCTCGGATGCATAAGAATCGAGGATGGCTTTGAAAAGTTGAATTCGCAAAGTTTTCGGAATCAGTTCGCGAATAATAACCTCTTTGCCTGGCTCAAAAATGTAATCGGCTACAGCCGCTGGTTCCTTAGATACAACCGGGGATTGTTGCGGAGCTATCGGAAGGTATTGTTCAACGATAAGTTTCTGGACGGCGGCATTTTTAAACTGATTGTAAATTAACTCGATGCGGTCATATTCTTTGACTGCAAAGGATTTCATCAGTTTTTCTGCAATAACCGAGGCATTGGCAAAGGTCAACTGCTCGAAAAGTTCATCATGCGATTCGATAACCTGGTACTTCCTTTTGCTGAAAAACTCGGTGGCTTTGCGCCCGATGGTGATAAAACTGACCTGATTTTTGTTATTCTGTAAATTGTACTCGGTTGTGGCAAGGTTAAGCGCCATCTTTATGATGTTTGAATTGAAAGCGCCGCACAAACCTCTGTTTGATGCGATAACCACCAAAAGAATCTTTTCGGGTTTGCGCTCCTGCGAGAAAATATTCTCGTCGGAATTGTCAATTGTAGCGCTCAGATTCTGGAGAATATCCCTGAGCTTGGCAGCATATGGACGCAGCTTGATAATGGACATTTGCGCTTTTCGCAATTTGGATGCCGCCACCATTTTCATGGCATTGGTGATCTGCTGGGTTGACTTAACCGATGCGATCCGAATACGTACTTCCTTCAGTCCGGCCATTGCAATTTCCTATTTCTTTTCCTCGTATTTTTTTGACAAATCTTTGGCTACCTGCTCCATGATCTTTAAATCTTCATCGAGTAATTTCCCGGCTTTTAAATTATCAAGCGTCGCGCGATGTTTTTCATCCATAAAGTGAAGGTATTCAACTTCAAAATTACTGATGCTTCGTACCGGAATATTCCGTAAAAGTCCGCGTGTGCCGCAGAAGATGATGGCGATCTGCTTTTCAACCGTCATTGGCGAATATTGTGCCTGCTTCAGGATTTCAACGTTGCGCGAGCCTTTATCGAGCACCGCTTTGGTAGCAGCGTCGAGGTCGGAACCAAACTTTGAGAAGGCTTCCAGTTCACGGTATTCAGCCTGGTCGAGTTTCAGTGTTCCGGCAATTTTTTTCATTGATTTGATCTGGGCATTTCCGCCAACGCGCGACACCGAAATTCCCACGTTGATAGCAGGTCTGATCCCGGAATTGAACAAGCTGGTTTCAAGAAATATCTGACCGTCGGTGATAGAGATTACGTTGGTAGGAATGTATGCTGAAACGTCGCCCGCTTGCGTTTCGATGATTGGCAGCGCGGTGAGTGAACCGCCGCCTTTTACCATTGGTTTGAGATTATCGGGCAAGTCGTTCATCTGGCTCGCGACTATATCTGAAGAGATTACCCTTGCCGCTCTTTCGAGCAAACGAGAATGCAGGTAAAACACATCTCCGGGATAGGCTTCCCGTCCGGGAGGACGACGCAGCAGCAGAGAGACTTCGCGGTAGGCGACAGCCTGCTTTGAAAGATCGTCATAAACCACAAGCGCCGGTCGTCCGGTGTCTCTGAAAAATTCCCCGATAGCAGCTCCGGCGAAGGGAGCGTAATACTGCATGGCAGCCGGATCGGAGGCAGTGGAAGAAACAACCACAGTGTATGCCATAGCGCCTTTTTCCTCAAGCGTTTTCACAATGTTTGCAACGGTTGAACCTTTTTGTCCAACGGCAACGTATATACAATAAACCGGTTCGCCTTTATCGTAAAATTCCTTCTGGTTGATGATCGTATCAATGGCGATGGCAGTTTTTCCGGTCTGGCGGTCGCCGATGATCAACTCGCGCTGACCGCGTCCGATTGGAATCATCGCGTCAATCGGCTTAATCCCGGTCTGCAATGGTTGATTTACAGGCTGACGGTAAATAACTCCCGGCGCCTTGCGTTCGAGAGGCATCTCATACCGCACCCCTTCAATCTTCCCTTTCCCGTCAATTGGAATACCGAGCGTGTCAATAACTCTGCCAAGCAAACCTTCGCCAACTTCGATGGAAGCAATGCGACGGGTGCGTTTTACAGTATCGCCTTCCTTTATCTCAAAATAATCGCCTAACAATACCGCGCCTACGTTATCGGCTTCGAGGTTGAGCACTATAGCTTTCAAACCGTTCTTTTCGAACTCGATCAACTCTCCGCTTCCAACATTGTTCAAACCATAAATGCGGGCGATACCGTCGCCAACGGTGAGAACGGTTCCAACTTCTTCGAGTTCTTTTTCACTCTGGTAACCGGCAAGTTCCTTTCTTAGGATTGCTGTAACTTCAGCGGGTTTTATTTCGGACATAAAATATAAATTAAATAGCGAAATTGTGAAATAGCGAAATTCCTATTTCTGTAAATAACTTTCTTTTTGATATAGATTAATTTTGGCGATGGCATTGCGCATGTTTTCAATTTCGCGGCGAATGCTCGCGTCGTATTGCTTGTCTTTCCACCTTAAAATGAACCCGCCGATAAGCGATTCGTCAATTTCGTTTTTCAGTTCAATATCGGCATGAGTGTAATTTTTCATCAGTTCCACCACCTCTTTTTTCACTTCGGATTCAGGGGCTACCGGCGATTTAAAATTAACGGTAAGAATATTTTTGTACTGTTTATAAAGTTCAACGAACTGATTTGATACAGACTGTAAAAATCCCTCTCTTTTTTTCCTGACCATAATGAGCATATACTGCAAAGTCAGTTTGTGAATGTTCTTTTCGAAAATCTCCCGGATGATAATTTGTTTTTTTCCGGTGTTGATGATCGGGCTTTTCAGTAGCAGCCTGAGATCCTTACTGTTTTCGCAGGTCTGTAAAACCAGCAGGTTGTCCTGATAGACCTCTTCAACAGCATTTTTTTCGACAGCAAGCTCAAAAAGCGCTGCGGCGTACCTTTCCGAAACGAGGGAAGTATTCATGGCTGTCAGTTGAATTTAATCTCTTTTATTAACTCCTGCACATACTCTTCCTGTCTTTTCGGATCTGCCAATTCTCTTTTCAGTATGAACTTTGCGAGTGTAAGTGAACTTTCGGCAATTTGATTCTTCAGTTCGGTCATGGCTGCCATTTTTTCATTCTGGATGCTTGCCCTGGCGGCTTCCACTATCCGCGCAGCCTCTTCGCTTGCTTTAATTCTGGCGTCTTCAATCATTTTTTCCCTGATTTTCCGGGCTTCATTCAACAGCGCATCGCGTTCATTTTTGGCATCCTGAAGAAGTTTTTCGTTACTGAATTGCAACAACTTCATCTCATCCCTTGCCTGGTTGGCTGCATTCAGCGCTTCGTGAATGGAGGTTTCCCTCTCTTTAAGCATCTGAAGGATCGGTTTCCAGGCAAACTTTCCCAGAATATAAACCAGTAATAAAAAGGCAAGGGTCATCCAGAAGATCAGCCCCAAACCCGGTGTGATTAATTCCATAGCAAATTGCTTTTAAATTTAACTTAAAAGGCTCTTTACGGCGTAACCAACCGTTAAACCGTAAAGAACCTGTAGAGTTTGTCAGATGAAAAGAATCAACAAACAGACTACGATTGCAAAAAAAGCCACCCCTTCAACAAGCGCTGCGGCGATGATCATATTCGAACGAATATCTCCAATAGCTTCAGGCTGACGGGCAATGGATTCCAGCGCGCTTTTACCGATATTTCCAATACCGATACCAGCGCCAATCACGGCGATACCGGCGCCCAAACCGGCGCCCATCTTTGCAATAGCGGCGAAATCGCCAGCTAATTGCAGTAAAATTGCTAATAAGTGCATACTCAGGTTTTATTAAGGTTACTACTAAAAGGCAAGGTTCAAGGTTTAAGGTTCAAGGTTCAAGGTT
>JBAXRP010000226.1:0-7271 GCA_037131145.1 Bacteroidota bacterium | reverse complement strand
TGGTTGAGGTTAGAGAGAGTGAGGGGGTGGAGGCAGAGAGGACGAAGTTGGAGGAGCCTGATGTGGTGTATGTATATCCTCCAGTACTTGTAACTGACTGACTATCTGGATTGGTGACTACTACATTAACAGCGCCTGCTGTGTGAGCTGGGGTGGTGACAGTGATAGATGTTGCGCTTGTTCTGTTGATACTTGTTCCTGATGTACCATCGAATGTTACTGTAGGGGTACCATAGAAGTTAGTACCTGTGATAGTGATAGTAGCACCTCCTGCTGTGGTGCCTGATGACGGAGAGATGGATGAGATTGTTGGAGATGAATTGGTGTATGTGAAGCCGTTTGTTGATGTTGCTGCTTGATTGTCTGGATTTATTACTACTACGTCTACTTGTCCTGCTGTGTGAGCGGGAGTGGTGGCTGTGAGAGTGGTGGAGTTTTGGAATGTTACGTTAGAGGATGGAGTGTCACCAAAAGAGACGGTGGCTCCGGATACGAAGTTTGATCCTGTGATTGTTACGCTATCCCCTCCTATGGTGAGAGCAGATGAAGGAGTGAGAGAAGAGATGTGAGGAGAGTCTGCTGTAATAGTGACAGTAACTGTATATGTTTGAGTTGAAGAATCTCCAGCAGTTACAGTATAGACAACAGGAGATGTGAAGTTTTGAGAAGAGACTCCGCTTGTTTGTACATTTGAACCAACTTTGAGTAATGCTCCTGTAATTGTGAATGTAGGGATTAAAGAAGTTACATTAGTTCCAAATGGGACAGTGAGAGCGATTGTGTGAGTTCCTTCTGTTATTGATCCTGTGACAGATGGAGATGTGAAGTTGAAGGCTGTGATGGCTTTGGCAGTATTAGTAAATGTGACATTAGAGCCAGAGGTAATAGATGAGACTTGGGTGCCTGCGTTTCCTGCGGTATCTCCGAAGTTGATAGTGAATGGAATAACTCCATATGTATCACCTGCTTGCATTACCATAGTGGCAGACCAAGTGGTGTTACTTCCTGAGACTGAGGCTGAACGACCTGCGATTGTGACAGTGGGGGTGGTGATGGTTTCGCTTGATGTGAATGAGAGGGTGACGGTGTTACCTGTGATTGCGAGTGTTGTGCTTGCGTTGTTTGAGGCGATGGTTACTGGAGAGAGGGTGGGTGGGGTTAAATCAGCATATGAGGTATAAATAGAACCACTACCGCAAACAACCGCTGTTTGATATGTTCCATCAGGGGAGAGTGAGACACTCCACCAATATCTTGAACCGACAGCAGTTTTTTCTATCCATGTGGCACCATGGTCGGAGGAGGTGTAGATATAACCATTTCCAGCAACCGCTGTTTGATATGTTCCGTCAGAGGAGATCGAGACACTACGCCAGTATTTTAAACCAACAGATGTCTTTTCTGTCCAATTTGCACCGTGGTCGGAGGAGGTGTAGATATAACCAGAATAAGCAACCGCTGTTTGATATGTTCCGTCAGAGGAGAGTGAGACCCCAAACCACGCTCTCCTCCCAGCAGCTGTTCTTGCTATCCATGTGACACCATGGTCAGAGGAGGTGTAAATATATCCATTACCATAATCAACCGCTGTTTGGTATGTTCCGTCGGAAGAGATTGAGACACTGGACCAATATCTTGAACCATCGGCTGTTCTTTCTGTCCACGTTGCGCCATGATCGGAGGAGGTGTAGATATAGCCAACATTTCTAACAACCGCTGTTTGGTATGTTCCGTCAAAGGAGAGCGAGACGCCAAACCAGTTTTTTGAACCAGCGGCTGTTCTTTCTATCCATGTAACACCGTGATCGGAGGAGGTGTAGATATAGCCATTATCAACAACCGCTGTTTGGTATGTTCCGTCGGAAGAGATTGAGACACTGGACCAATATTTTGAACCAATTGCGATGGATGCTGTAGATGTCGCCCATGTTGCACCATGATCAGAAGAGGTGTGGATATAGCCCGGATAATCAACAGCTGTTTGATATGTTCCATCATATGAGAGTGCGACACCATGCCAGGATCTTGAACCAGCAGCTGTTCTTTCCGTCCACGTATCTCCAAAACCAGCATGTGCAGTTTTAATTTCAAAAAGTGAATTTGGTGCAAAGAGTACTAAATAAAAAACAAACGTAGCTAAGGCTAGAAATTTCTTAAGTGACATATATTAAAATAATTTTTATACAATGATAATATTTTACCTATACAGTATATCACCCCCCCCCAGAAACGACCGAAGAAAAACTGGGGATAAAGATGTGGAGAAACAAACAACCACGAACGAAACGTCGTTTCCCTTTTTGGAAACGAGGTTTCTGATTTACGATTAGGTTTAGGGTGGCTTTTAATTTAGCGTAGATTGGTAAATCAGAAATGTCGTTTAGCAAGTAAACGACGTTTCGTAATGGGTTATTTGATTCAAAATTAGAAACGTTTCGCTTTATGGTTGGTTATTTTCAATTAATGTATTGAACTTCTTCTTCTAAGTTTATTTCAAATTTTTCGAAAACTAGCTTTTTTAATTTACCGGAGAGGTTTTTAACTTCGCTGTATTTTGCGTTGCCTGTGTTGATTATTATATTTCCATGAAAGTCTGTCACTTTCGCTCCCCCATCGGCCATTCCTTTTGCACCGACTTGCTCGAGTAAGTAACCTGCGGGAATTTTACCTTCAATTATTCTACCTTGGTCAATATTACTCAAGACTTTTTTTGATAAACTTAATACAAAAACATTTTTAAAATAGCTTCCAGGACATTTCAAATCCCAAGGGAACTTCTTATTTCTTATTTCTATTATGTTCGAAGATATTTTTTCAAGTTCCTTTTTATCTGCCTTACCAAAAACCATCTCGACTTCAGTTATTATCCATTTATTTTTTTTGAATAAGCTTTCCCTGTATTCAAACTTACAATCATTTTTTGATATTTTCCTTATTTTATCACCATCAAAAACCCTAACAGATTCAATTACCTCAGAGATTGAGTGGCCGTAAGCGCCGGCATTTCCATAAATAGCACCACCCACAGTCCCCGGAATTCCAGAAAGACTTTCGAGTCCAGACATCCCCTTGCTTATAGTAAACCCAATAAGCTCAGACAAAGAAATTCCGGCATCACAATACACCTTGTCACCATCTTGCCGAATATGACCTCCTTTAATTTTTATAATTAGACCATCAAAATCATTATCACTAAAAACAACATTGTACCCCCCTCCTAAAACATAATATTGTGTCTTTAATTTTTTGGAAATCTCTATGGCTTCAATAACCTCATCCGAACTGGAAACTAGGCAAAAATACCGAGCGACACCCCCCAGCCCAAAATTATTATGTTCTTTTAAGGAAACATTTTTAAGAATATCTATCCCTGTTGCCATTTTGTTCATACAGAAACTATACCAAATCTAGAGTTAGTAAAAAAGGCCGAACCTTTTTAATTTAAAAAAACCGGCCCTTTTGCCAGTTTTTTAATTTATTATCTTATCTTTAGGAGCAAAACCTCCACCTTCAGGTGGTCCTTTTAAGATGATATACTTCACTAATGTTACTTTATCGCAAAGGAGCGCACTCTCTGTTCGATCTCAAATATCATCTAGTGTGGGTTACTAAGTACAGAAAACCAGTTTTAACCTCTCGCATTGGAATGAGAGTGCGCGAACTTGTAAGGGAGATATGCAACGCCCATAACATAGAGATATTGCGCGGTCATGTATCTAGAGACCATATACATCTTTTCTTATCAATTCCACCTCAATTATCAATATCTAAAGTAGCTCAATATATAAAAGGTAAAACATCAAGAAAGCTACTGCAGGAAGACAAACAACTTTCAAAAATGTATTGGGGTCAACACATGTGGGCAAGAGGATACTTTGCTGTTACCTCAGGATCAATAACCGATGAGATGATCATGGAATACATTCAAAACCAGGACGATGATCTAGATAAGCGCGGTGATGGATTCACAGTACTCGATATGAA
Source organism: Bacteroidota bacterium (assembly GCA_037131145.1). Lineage (GTDB taxonomy): Bacteria > Bacteroidota > Bacteroidia > Bacteroidales > FEN-979 > CAIVAT01. Next base: position 3,287 of record JBAXRP010000226.1, on the reverse strand, counting down.
ATGATTTAAGGCTTCAGCCGAGAAACAAAACTTCCGGCTTCTAGCCGGAAGTAGTTTATTTTATACTAAATACAAAATACCATATACACAATACCACCTTCCCTACTTTCCCTTCTTCTTTGTTGCGTTTATCTTTCTCATTCTTACTGACTTTGGAGTAATTTCCATAAGTTCATCATCGCCAATATATTCCAAAGAGTCCTCAACATCCATCGGCACATGAGGGTCAAGAAAAACCAAACCATCACTTGATGAGCTTCTCATGTTTGTCAATTCCTTTTTCTTGCAAACATTTATTTCCAAATCCTCGTCTCTTGAACATCTTCCAACCACCTGACCCCTATAAACTGTCGTCTGTGGACCCACAAACATAGTTCCACGTAACTGTGCATTTTCAAGAGCAAAAGCTGTCGTGACCCCATCCTCGTAAGCCACAAGCGAACCATGGGGCATTGGCTTCGCCTCTACCGCAGGTAAATATGCATGAAAAATTGAATTCAAAATACCAAGACCTTTTGTGTCGGTCATAAACTTAGACCTAAAGCCAAAAAATCTACTAGTAGGGATTATAAATGTAAAATGATTTATACCTTCATGAGTTCTCATGTCTGTCATTTCAGCACCACGACTTCCCATCTTTTCGATAATAGTACCCGAGAAAGCTTCTGGTACTTCAATAAAAATTTGCTCGTAAGGCTCATACATTATGCCCTCAATTTCTTTGTAGATAACTTTTGGTCTTGCAACCTGAAATTCAAACCCCTCTCTTCTCATTCTTTCAATCAAAATTCCAATATGAAGCTCCCCTCTTCCTGAAACTAAGAATTTCTCTGACGAATCGGTGTCTTCGATCTTTAAAGCAACATCTGTCTCCATTTCCTTATAGAGCCTATCTCTTATCTGACGAGAAGTAACATAAGTCCCCTCTTTTCCTGCAAAAGGAGAATTGTTTACCAAAAACAAAACCTGAATTGTTGGCTCGTCAATCTTAAGCCTCAACATAGGCTCTGGATTTTCTTTACTTGAAACAGTATCTCCAATCATTATTTCGTTATATCCAGCCATATGAACAATATCTCCAGCAAAAGCTTCTGGCACTTCTACTCGAGTCAAACCATCAGATAACATTAGCGACGTTATTTTGAAATTTGCAATACTTCCGTCTCTTCTCACACAAGAAACAGTTTCTCCACTCTTCATTTTTCCTTTATATATTTTTCCCGTAGCAATTCTACCCTTAAAATCATCTCTTCCGATATTTACAGCTAAGAACTGAAGGTTGCCTTCAATATCTCTTTTTGCGGGTGGAGCGAATTTCAGAATCATTTCGAAAAGCGGAGTTATGTCTTTCATGCTAGAAACGTCTGGAACCAAACCTGCGATACCTTGTTTTGAAACTGCGTAAATTGTAGGAAAATCGAGTTGTTCATCAGTTGCCCCAAGTTCAATAAACAGATTAAGAGCCTGATCAAGAACATAACCTGGTCTTGCTTCTGGTTTATCCATCTTGTTTATAACAAGAATAATTTTAAGCCCCATCTGAAGAGCTTTTTTCAAAACAAATCTTGTCTGTGGCATAGGACCTTCTTTTGCGTCAATAAGAAGAAGCGCAGCATCTGCCATTGTCAAAACACGCTCAACCTCTCCACCGAAGTCTGCGTGGCCAGGTGTATCTATGATATTTATTTTTGTCTCGCCATAATGAACAGCGGCCGTTTTTGCAAAAATTGTAATACCTCTTTCTTTTTCAATTTCATTAGAATCCATAATACACTCGGTATTAAGAACGTCATTCTTAATTCCAGTTTTTGCTTGGCGCAACAAAGAATCGACAAGAGTTGTCTTTCCATGGTCAACGTGAGCAATTATCGCGATATTTCGTAAATCTTCCATATTTTACCAAGTTAAAATTTCGATTAAACAGGCCACAATAATACAATATAAAATTAAAAATAGCAACTAAATAACAAACCCCTTCATTTCTGAAGGGGAAGTAAAATCTAATCATCATAAACAAACAAAAATGCAGAGCCAATCGGCCAGACAACGGGTTCCTCAATGGAGGTAAAATAATGTTCTCCTTTTCCTCCGATCATTACCGCTCCAAAACGACCATCAGGTTCCCTGGCCTCAAGAAAAATATAAACGCCTATTGCATGAGATGCTGTGGTTGGCCAAAAATTCATATCCTCGGCTCCCGCTGCTCTAAAATTGTAATCAAGCTTGTCTTTAAAGCAACTTTTTGCCGATGTGTTAATACCATTGGTCGTAGCAAGTCCGGTTGTTCTTATTGTGGCATAAGTAACCTTCAAGGGCATCGGGGTTGGGGTCGGAGTTGGCACGACAGGGGAGGTTGTGGGTATTGGATTAATTACAAAATTTGTAATTGAGGCAACCCCCGGAATTACGTTATCTACAACTGGACCAACAACACTTGATCCTCCACCGCCACCTCCACATCCAATTAAAACCACAGATAAAACAAAAAACAAAGAAATCAAAAGATGTTTCATTGAAGACACTCCTTATTGTTTGAATTTTAACGTACGATTCTTTTACAGCCTAGGCTATTTTTTAAAAAAGTCAATTTTACATATCTAAAAAATATCAATGTTATTCACAAGAATTAAAATTGCCTTTCGGCGTTTTGTTGTGCGCATACTATGAACTCTCCGCTTACAGCGACAGGACTCTTCCTCTACGAGGACAGTGTAGGTTTCCCATTTTTTCGGATTTAAAAATCCTCAAAAATATGGGAGAACCTTTTCGAGTCCTTGATTTTTGCACTACAAAAATCAGGTCGTAAGATTTCCACAACAAAGTTGTGTGAAATTTACGACCATGACGCAAGCAAAAATATGTATGCCAGGACTCGGTCACGCATAAATTTTCTATGAAAATTTTGCTCGACCCCGACCCAGCTCCCTTTCTTGCAGAAAGGGGCCCGCTTCCGTCCTTCGAGTCCTGTCCTGCGCTACATAAACAAAGTCACCGAATGCTTTCGCATCCGGTTCGTTTGTTTTGTGCGCATGCCAGGACTCGAACCTGGGACCTCGTCATTATCAGTGACGCGCTCTAGCCACCTGAGCTACACGCGCAAATTCAATAGAAAAAATATAACAGAAAAACAAATAAAAAACAACACATGTCATCTAAAACACTTAAAACCATAATCTTATACACAAAAACTTGACACAAATTACACTATGTGATACTATGAATAAAGACTAGATTGCCTCTCGCTACCCCCGAAGTAGGACACCCTCTGTTAATAATCTATAATACTC
>JBAXRP010000225.1:0-7330 GCA_037131145.1 Bacteroidota bacterium | reverse complement strand
ATGCGCGCCAAAATCTACTTTGCAAGCGATTTTCATCTTGGAATTCCCGACCACGACAGCAGCTTGATCAGGGAAAAAAAGCTGGTTGCATGGTTAGAGATGGCAAGACAGGATGCTTTAGAAATTTTCCTGATGGGAGATTTGTTCGATTTCTGGTTTGAATATCATACCGCCATTCCGCGAGGATATGCCAGATTGTTCGGAAAGCTGGCAGAAATCACCGATTCGGGTATTACTGTTCATCTTTTTCGTGGGAATCACGACATGTGGGCATTCGATTATCTTTCGCAGGAGTTGAACATTCAACTACACCGTGATCCTGAATTTAAAACTTTTAACGGGAAAAATTTTTATCTCGCGCATGGCGATGGGCTGGGTCCGGGAGATCATGGCTATAAATTCATTAAAAAAGTTTTTGCAAACCGTTTCAATCAATGGTTGTTCCGGTTATTTCATCCTGATTTTGGAATAAAGATGGCTCTGTTCTGGTCACGGAAAAGCAGGTCGGTGGCAACGGTAAAAGAGAAAAAGGAGGAGGACTGCACACTCCGCCTTATAGAAGCGCGAATAACTGTTTATTCAAGGGAATTACTGATCGCGCATCCTGAACTGGATTATATGATCTATGGTCATTATCACCAACCGTTTGAAATCAAGCTAAATGAAAAAACAACGCAGGTGGTGCTGGGCGACTGGTTGACCCATTTTACATATACTGTGTTTGACGGGGAAACGTTAACATTGAATAAATTCGATTGAACCGGCGTTAATATAAAACGCCGAAGAAGCAATATGACAGGTTGCCCCTTCGGCGTTTTGTAATAATTTGTCCCGATTACTCGGGATGTATTGCTTCAACCGGGCATACATCGGCGCAAGCGCCACAATCGGTGCATACTTCGGGATCAATTTTGTAGATGTCGCCTTCGGAAATAGCTTCAACAGGGCATTCATCAATACAAGTACCGCAAGCGGTGCAATCATCATTAATTATATAAGCCATGACGTATTGGGTTTGTGTCCTGCGTTTGCAGGACGAGTTAGTAATTTTCATGGCAAAGGTAAATATTTTATTGAATCCCGGAAAAATGATTTATTTATACCGACTAAACTTCGGCTAAGAAATAGATTAGCAGTAGGTTTCATTGCCAGAATATTTCAGGAAGTTTCTCGCTAAGCCCATTCGGGGATTTGGTTTTGGCAATAAGGGCGACAGACCTGACGCAGTACCTGAGAGTTCTCTTCTTTTTCCCCCCGAAACTGATATTTGAATCAATCTCGACCTTTTTAAAACGGATCATTGTGATCATAATATATTTTATTGGTTAATCGGGTTTGGTATGAAAAGGTGAAGCCTAAAAGCAAAAAAAAATTCAACAAGGTCAGGTTAAAAACTTACCTGAACATTGAAGAAACCGGGCTGAATGATTTAGAAGGTATTTTAGCGCCCTGAATTGTCCAGGCATAAAAAACCAAAACAAATCAAAATGAGTGTAAAACTATTTGCTGCAATCTTGTTTCTGATTATTCAATTGCCGGACACTTTATTATTTGCGCAAACAACCATTAAATTGAGTTAAAGGCAACCTGAATTTATGAAAATTTTGTATTTTGCAATCGTTTTTACTAAGATTATCACCAATTAAAAATTCCTGTACTAACCCTTAAAAAAAGTTAATTATGAAAAAATTTACCTTTTTTACTGCTTTGCTTCTGCTTTCCATCAGGGCAATGTTTGCCCAGGTAGGAATCAATGCCGACAACAGTGCGCCAAATTCATCGGCAATGCTCGATGTAAAATCTACAACCAGAGGATTGCTTCCTCCCCGGTTGACTCACACACAGCTTAACGCCATCCCCAATCCCTCCGATGGACTTATTGTATTTTGCACTGATTGCGGAGCATCAGGAACAGGCGCTTTCTTTGGATATTTCGGCGGAGCCTGGAATTCATTGTTGACCTGCTTACCGCCTTCTGCTTCGGTTGCAGGAATTCACACGCCATCTTCAACCTGGATAGTCTGGAACTGGCATCCTGTTGCAACAGCAGATGGATATAAGTGGAATACAACAAATAATTTTTCTACCGCTATTGATATGATCGGCGATACTTCCAAAATTGAAGCCGGACTTACATGTAATACATCTTATACCAGATATGTATGGGCTTACAATACATGTGGCATATCAGCGCCGTTAATTCTGACGCAAACTACGTTGGGGTGTAATAGTTGCGGGCAACCTATTACCGATTCACGCGACGGTAAAATCTATAATACTACTCTTATCGGATCGCAATGCTGGCTGGCGCAAAATATGAACATTGGTATAAAGATCCCGGGAAATTCAAGCCAGACAAACAACGGCGTTTTTGAAAAGTACTGCTACGCAAATGTGGACTCCAATTGCGACATTTATGGCGGGCTTTATCAATGGGGAGAAATGGTTCAGTACCTGAATGGCGCATCAAACACTACGTCGTGGAATCCGGTTCCCGATGGCAGCGTTGGTGGAATATGCCCTTTAGGATGGCATCTTCCTACCAGGAACGAATGGGATACTTTGATAGTATATCTTGGCGACAATGCCGGAAGTAAATTGAAAGAGGCAGGAACCTCCCATTGGGAACCTCCTAATTTCGGGGCAACCAACGAAAGTGGTTTCACCTGTTTGCCTGCCGGAATGGTAAGCGGCGGCGGCTATGCCGCATATTTTCAATGGTTGCACTCTTATGCCGAATTGTGGACATGTACCGGAAGCGATACGCATAATGATTGGATGAAATGGCTTTGGAGTAACATGACAGCAGTGAGTGGAAGCTACCGTAGCAAAGTGGATGGTCTCGCGGTCAGGTGTATTAAGAATTGACGAATTTCTCAAAGCGCCATTCGCACAATTGTTTAAACCTGTTCATAATGTGCGTGGTAGCCCGGTTATGGATGGCTTCCCAGGTTTTGTTTATGATATTCAGTTTTGTGAGGGTCTTATTTCCGTAGAAATTAAAGCCTACCATGATAAACAGTTGCGACATCTCCTTCTCGCCCCGTTCCGGAATTGAAGAGCGAACATACATGGAGAATACCCCAATCGGATAACCTCCGCTGCACTTGTATAACAGATACCGAGCATTATCAAAATCAAATGGGTCAGGCGTTGACTGGATATTAATTGCATTGAGATTGAACAGATGAAAGAGTTGCAACCGGGCAATTCCCTTTCTCGGAGCAAAAGGATCTGAAGGCCACCCAAACAGATTGACCTTGATGTGCTCCAACTCTCCATCTTTGAGCGTCACCTTTGCGATATGATTTGGCCAGCAGCTTGAATCGCCGCTCCATTTTAACAACTCTTCAAAAACAAATGTTGCGGGAGTTTCAATGCCAATCCGGTGGATATTCAGCACCCGGTACATGTCAACCCCAATCCCGGTGCGTTGCATAATACTCTCGGTGTATAACCGTCTTTCTTCTTCGGAGTGAAACTTTATAGTTGTGGGAAATTCAGGCCGATCAAAAAAGAAAAACCTGATATCGGATAATATTCCGGAGCTTTTTGAAGGAGGGTGTTTCGACATGTTATCCTGTGACCGGGCTAAATTATGACTTTTTGATCGCAAATTCCAAGCCGCAAAATTTCAAGTCTCAAATTCCAAATTTTTGCTTTAAATGCTTTTAAACCTGAATCTCTCTCTTTTCCCCCTTGGAATTTGGAGCTTGAAATTTGAGACTTGGAATTTTTTAAATACGCAATTTTATTCCGTTTTGAGTATATTTGAATACGACCTGCTTATAAACAGTAATTCATATTTGCACAAATTAACAAAATATTTTTCTTTCTTCAATACTGAATAGCTGATTTTTATTCACATTGTACGGCAATTTCCGAAAAACCTATACATTTGCCTAAAAATCTGAAATGACACTTATTAAATCAATCTCCGGAATCAGGGGAACCATTGGAGGAAAGGCAGGAGATGGCCTCAGTCCGTTTGATATTGTGCGCTTTACATCCGGTTATGCAGCATTTTTGCAGGAAACTCTTCCTGGTATAAAATTACTCGTTGTAGTTGGAAGGGATGCGAGAGTTTCGGGACAGATGGTGAACAGCCTTGTTACCGGAACCCTGATGGGAATGGGAATTAATGTAGTTGATATTGGATTAACCACTACTCCTTCTACCGAAATTGCCGTAGTTGAACTTGGCGCTCATGGAGGTTTAATTCTCACTGCGAGCCACAATCCAAAGCAATGGAACGCGCTGAAACTCCTGAACGGATTGGGAGAATTTCTTTCTGCCGCAGATGGCGAAAGGGTTCTTGCTATATCGGAGCAGGCCGATTTCAAGTTTGCCGATGTAAATAATCTTGGGTCATACAAAACCGACGATACTTTTCTCGTTAAGCATATCAATAAAATACTTGATCTTCCGCTTGTTGATATCGAAGCAATCAGAAAAGCTAATTTCAGGATTGTTGTTGACGCGGTTAACAGCACAGGCGGAATTTACATCCCGGCTTTGCTCAGGGCATTGAACGTTAGTAAAATTGATCTGCTTCATTGCACTCCAAACGGACTTTTTCCACATAATCCCGAACCGCTTCCCGAACATCTTGCCGACATCTGCGAAGCGGTTGTTAAAAATAAAGCCGATCTTGGCTTTGTGGTTGACCCTGATGTTGACAGGCTTGCAATCATCAACCAGATCGGGGAGCCATTTGGCGAAGAATATACGCTTGTTGCGGTAGCCGATTATGTGCTTCAGCTCCAGAAAGGAAATACTGTTTCAAATCTGTCTTCAACCCAGGCGCTCAAAGTAGTTACAGAAAGAGCGGGCGGACAATATTTTGCTTCGGCAGTTGGCGAGGTCAATGTGGTTGAAATGATGAAAAAGCAGCATGCCGTAATCGGAGGCGAAGGAAACGGCGGCATCATCTACCCTGAATTGCATTATGGCCGCGACGCTCTTGTCGGGATAGCTCTTTTTCTGACCTACCTTGCAAAATCCGGAAAAACCTGCTCAACGTTGCGGGCGCATTATCCCGATTTTTTTATCTCGAAGAACAAGATCGAGTTTTCTCCGGAAATGAACATTGACAACATCCTTGAATCCATTATCGCCAAATATAAGTCACAACCAATCTTAACCATAGATGGAATCAAAATTCATTTCGGCAACGACTGGGTACATCTGCGCCGGTCGAATACTGAACCCATAATTCGCATCTATGCCGAAAGCGATATGCTTACCAAAGCGGAAAATCTGGCAAAGAAGATCATCAGCGATTTCAAGGACATTTTAAACGGACGGTAGAGGATGCCAAAAAAAAAGAAAGCCAGAAAAAAAGCCCGTAAGCCGGTTAAATTCAAAACAATTACCATTAAAGTCACGGCGCATCAGAAGAAATCGCTGATGAATTACTGCAAATCGCACCGCACCACGCCTACAAAGATGATCAAGAGAAGTATTCATCCATTCCTTGACAAATATGCCGACATGAAGGTAGTTGCCCGCAAAAGGGAGGTTGTGAAGCAGCTTGAGTTGTTTTAGGCTATTTGCCAGGAACATGATAAAAGCGATGAAGCATTTTCTTTGCATCATAGCATAGTTTATAATCCGGGTAAGAACAATTTTTAGTGAAAAACTCACAAAATGGGCGTCATAAAAACCACCATTAAATTATCCAATCCCCGGTTTTCAGATATGCAACCCAACGAAGTTGATTGCCATGCTGATACAGTAGCTTTGCATTTGTGCATAACTGAATCGCAGGCGATACAATTAAAGCTGGAAGAGTTTGAAAAACGCCCGGCGACGCTACCGGATGGCTGCATTCATCAGTTGCCTTATGTTGGGCCGATTAAGGTTGACTGGCAGGGCAGGGTGAGTTTTACAGGAGCCATGGTAATTGGAAACCAATATTTGCTTGGCGCTATTCCCATGGAAGACATGGATATAATGGTGCATCCCGCCAGGCAATGCGTAATTGCAAACCCGCTACACCCGAACATTCCCGCATCGGTGGCATATTGATTCGCAAAATGGTATTTTAGCCTGGCAGCCTGTAAACAATAAGCCTTGAAAGCTATGATTGGAATTTGAGATTTGTAATTTGAGACTTGGAACTTGAAATTTACGATCACATTGTCACAATTCACCCTCTTTTTAGTGTATTTTGATGAGGCATTTTTATGATTAAAACAGGTGAAAAAATACAATGATTATCCGCTTACTTACCTTTATTGTCAGCACAAATTTTCTTTGCATCACTTAGCGAACTCTTTTTCGGAACTATACAAACGCTAAATAATTGATTTGCAAACATTTTATTAATAGTTCTCATTGCGTAATGGAAATTCCATTTCTTCCCTGACGGGACTTTCAGACAGTGTCAGGTTTAACGATTTGTCAGACCTGTCAGGGTACGAAAGCCCTGAATCGAATATCGGATGGAGGGCTTTACCCTGTGTTATTAGATTTCGTCTTTGCAGGGCTTCGCGTCAATTCAGAATAAGAAGGAGAAAAGAAATTTGCAGAATTGTATTACCTTTTCTGTTTTTTCGGATTAACCATTATGAAAAACCATTAATTTTACTAGCATGGAATACAGACAGAATGAGCAATTGCTTCTGGCGACAGATTTTATTCAATTTACGAATAAAAATATTTTCCTAACTGGAAAAGCTGGAACCGGGAAAACTACATTTTTACATAATTTAAAGAAAATCACCCCAAAACGGATGGTAGTAGTGGCGCCAACCGGAGTGGCTGCCATTAATGCCGGAGGCGTGACCATCCATTCGTTTTTTCAACTGAGTTTTGCTCCGGCAATACCAGAATCGGTTCGCTCTGCAAATAATTTTCCAGCTACCGAAGGAAATCAAAGGAAATTTAATCGTGAAAAAATCAATCTTATTAAATGTATTGATCTGCTGGTGATTGACGAAATCAGCATGGTGCGCGCCGATGTTTTGGATTCCGTTGATGAAGTGTTGCGTAAATATCGCAACCACTATAAACCTTTTGGCGGAGTACAACTGCTTATGATAGGCGATTTGCATCAGCTTACTCCGGTAATTAAAGAAATGGAATGGAATATCATAAGAGATTACTACAAAAGCGTCTATTTTTTTGATAGTCTGGCTTTAAAAAAAACCAATCCGATAACCATTGAATTGAAGGAAATTTTCAGGCAATCTGACGCTTATTTTATCGGGTTGCTTAACAAAGTGAGAGAAAATGAAATTAATGCAGAAACCATCAATGAGCTAAATTCCCGTTTCATTCCCGGTTTTAAAGCCGCAGACGATGAAGGGTACATCACCTTAACAAC
>JBAXRP010000224.1:0-7361 GCA_037131145.1 Bacteroidota bacterium | reverse complement strand
GTGCCATTCGCCAGCCACCCATTCTGGTTCATTAACGATTTGTAGGCATAAGCGCCTTTGATTCTTTCCTGACCAAGCCGATTCTCAGCCCAGTACATATCGGAAGTTGCATGTGTTGCCTGAACAGAAGGAATGATAGAATTATCGCCAAAAAGATGAAAATCGGCAGGATCCACAACCTGTCCATGTTCAATTCGCCATCGAAGATCGTTACTGCCTTTCAAAAAATCTGCATAAATATTTAAGACCAGACTGACGGCAGAATCTCCGATACAATGTGTATTTACCTGATAACCATTATCTAATGCCATTCTACATAAAGTCTTCATCGAATCCGGCGAGGTGACAATTATTCCCGACTGTCCGGGAGCATCGGAATATGCCTGCTTTAACTTTGCCGTCCGGCTTCCAAGACTACCGTCGGCATAAATTTTTATTGACCTTGCAACCAGGTTATCTGTTTGATAGATGCCTTTTCGGATAAGTTCGCTGACGTTTTTTTCATTCGGAGTCAACATGGCGTAAATCTGCATTGAAAGCGCGCCGGTTTTCTGCATCGAATCAAGAACCATAACCTGGTCGTAATCGAGACCGGCGTCGCTAACGGTTGTCAATCCAACGGCAAAACATCTGCGTTCGGCTTCTTTCAATAACCTGCTCAATTCTTCACCGGTAGGAACAGGGGCTGCACTCCGCATTTTATCGGCGGCAGTTTCACTTAAAATGCCAGTCAGAATATTATTTTTAATTTCCACCTGTTCGTTTGCAAACGAGTTTGATTTGTCAATATTAGCAGCTTCAAGCGCAGCCTTGTTAGCCAATACTACATGACCATCAACGCGGATAAGCATAACCGGCGTATTTGGATAAAGTTGATTAAGCCGGACATTATCCGGAAAATGCTTTTCCGTCCAAAGGTTCTGATCCCATCCCCTGCCGACCAGCCATTTGCCTTCATTATGTTTTTCCGATTGAAGCCGTTGGATCACTTCATCGAACGAAGCGCAACCTGAAAGGTCAATATACTGTAAACCCAGCGCATAACCAAAAAAGTGACAATGAGCGTCAATAAATCCTGGATAAACAAACTTTCCGTTAAGATCAAGAATTTTCGGCGCATCAAAACCCGCTGATATGTCATCTTGTGTTCCAATTGCAACTATTTTCCCATTTTTAACGGCAAAGGCTTCAACCTTTGGTAAGTTTGCAGCAACGGTGAAAACTTCTCCATTGGTTACAATTAAATCGGCTTTTTGTTTCATCCTGTTGCACGAAATTATGACTAAAACTACTAATATGGTTAGAAAACAACGGCATCCGTTCATTTTAAAATATTGGTTTTATGATGGTTTGCCAAAAATATGAAGTATTTTTCAAAACTATTGACTTTTATTCAAATGATTTATTACTTTTGTGTCAACCTAAACAAAATATATTCATGAAATATAAATCTATTAATCCTAGATTTATTATCGTTTTCTCTGTTATTCTTTTTGCAGCCTTTATCAGGTTGCTGCCGCATTGGCCAAACTTTACGCCGATTGCAGCTATGGCTTTGTTTGCCGGTACCTATTTCGACAGAAAGCAATATGCTTTCGCACTTCCGATCGCCGCGATGTTCATAAGCGATCTCGTGATAGGTCTGCACGCCAATATGCCTGCAGTTTATATGAGTTTTGCTATAACGGTGCTGATTGGTATGATGATCCGGAAAAAAGTTAACGTGGGTTCAGTTCTGCTGGCATCTTTTTCTTCTTCGGTTATCTTTTTCCTGATAACCAATTTTGCTTCATGGCTCGCCAGCCCTTTCTACCCGCAAACCTTTGCCGGTCTTGCCGAATGCTATGTGGCAGGACTAATGTTTTTCCGGGACACTACAAATGGGATTTCATTTTTTATGAACGACCTGATCGGCAGCCTGTTTTTCAGTGCGGCATTCTATGGATCTTTCTATCTGGTTCAGATGAGGTTCCCGGTACTGGATAAAGCCAGATTTTGAAAGAATAACGCTTCTGCCTGCTGAAAGCAGAAGAAATTTAGATTTGAGAAACCTTAAAAATCGTTAGCGCCATTGAATCAATTTTCAATGGCGCTTTTCTATACTTTTATTATTGAAATGACTGATATTATTCACCTTTTACCCGATTTAGTCGCCAACCAGATTGCTGCCGGAGAAGTTGTTCAACGACCTGCCTCTGTTGTGAAAGAATTATTGGAAAATACTATTGATTCCGGAGCTACGGAGGTGAAGCTGATCATTAAAGAATCTGGTAAAATGCTCATCCAGGTTACCGATAATGGTTGCGGAATGTCGGAACGCGACGCTCGGATGTGTTTTGAACGCCATGCTACATCGAAAATTCAGAAAAGTGATGATCTTCTCCAAATCAGGACGTTAGGTTTCCGCGGAGAAGCGCTCGCTTCCATTGCCTCCATTGCCCATGTTGAATTGAAAACTAAAAGACTTGAAGATGAAATAGGTACAAGCGTCCAAGTCGAAGGAACTGAATTTAAGGAACAATCGCCTGTTAATTGTCAGAATGGAAGCTCTATCAGCGTTAAAAACCTTTTTTATAATGTTCCGGCGCGCAGGAATTTTTTAAAATCAAACACCCTTGAACTGAAATATATCATTGAAGAGTTCTTTAGAGTAGCGCTTGTAAATCCTCATGTTTCATTTACTTTTTATAACCATGACAAAATACAGTTCAAGGTACCTCCCGGTAATCTTAAACAGCGAATTGTTAATCTTTTTGGTACATCCTACAATCAGCGCCTGATCCCCGTTGAACAACATACCGATCTTGTAAATATTTCCGGTTTTATCGGCAAACCTGAATTTGCAAAAAAAACGCGAGGCGAACAGTATTTCTTTACCAATGGAAGGTTCATGAAAAGCCCCTATCTTCATCATGCCATCGAAGGAGCTTTTAAAGAATTGATACCTCACGATTCTCTGCCATCCTATTTTATATATATGGAAGTTGACCCTCAAACCATTGATGTTAATATCCATCCAACAAAAACCGAGATCAACTTTCAGGATACCAAAAGTATTTATGCTATATTGCATGCCGCTGTAAAACAATCAATAGGTAAGTTCAACATTTCTCCAACAATTGATTTTGATGTTGAAAACAGTTTGAACCTCACTCCCCTTGCGCCCAACCAACAGATAGAGCAGCCTGTTATCAAGGTAAATCCTGATTACAATCCGTTCGAAAAAAAAACCGAACCACAGTCAAAATTTAGTTTCTCGCCCTCATCAAAGCAAGCCATCAGAGGATGGAACGATTTTTATGCAAACAGTCAGAGTGGCTCCCGGGAAAATTTACCTGTACAACATTCCACTGATTTTCCTGAGCAAGCTTTTGGCGACGGAACAGCTAACGCAAACCATGAGCGAAAAATCAGTATTCAGATACAAAAGTCGTTCATTGTAACACACACAAAAACCGGCGTCATCGTTATTGATCAGCAACATGCACATGAGCGTATTCTGTATGAAAATTTTTCTGAAACTCAGCAGAAATCAGAATCTACTGGTCAACACCAGCTTTTTCCACAAACAGTCAATCTGTCGCCCGACAATGCAGCTTTTTACCTCGAATGGAAAGATTATTTTACAGAAATAGGATTCGATATCAATGACTTTGGTAACGGATCGTTTGTTATTCATGCCTTTCCCTTTCATATTTCGCCTTCTGATCCTGTCGGTTTTTTCGAGTCGGTACTTGAAGGATTAAAATCACCCGTGGGTGAAAATAAACTGAACCAGCGACAAATCCTGGCTAAAACCATGGCAAAAAAACTTGCGGTTAAAAGAGGCAGGTCATTGCAACAGGAAGAAATTGAAGCTCTGATCGAAAACCTGTTTGCCTGTAAAGTACCCGAATTATCTCCCGATGGTAAACCAACCATGGTAATTATGTCGTTTGATGACCTATATAAAAAATTTAAAATTTACTGATATAAAAATAATGACACAACAATATAGTCCTGCGGGTTTCACACTTCTTCCTCCGGTTGTCAAAAATCTATTGATTATCAATGGATTATTTTTTCTCGCTACTAATTCATTCGAATCAGCCTTTGGCATTGACCTTGCCAACCTGCTCGGTTTGCATTATTTCCAGTCGGATTTATTCAGACCTTACCAATTTGTTACCTACATGTTTTTACATGCTAATTTCCAACACATTCTCTACAACATGTTCGCCTTGTGGATGTTTGGTTATTTAATCGAAAATGTATGGGGCTCAAAAAGGTTTCTGACCTACTACATGGTTACCGGCATTGGCGCTGCAATAGTCCAAACTTTTATTAACTGGCTTGATATTTCATCAATCCAGGCAGCAGCGCAAACATATTCCCAGAACCCTTCGGTAGAAGGGTTTATCGGCTTTGTCAGACATCATTTCCCACAATATTATGATTCTCAGGGAACTACTATAAGAAATTTTATTGACCAATGGTCACTTTCCCGTAATTCTCCGGGATTTGTTGTTCAGTCAATTGATTATGCCAGCCAGTTGATTAAACTGCAAATGGATGTGCCTACAATTGGGGCTTCGGGAGCCGTATATGGTATTCTTCTTGCTTTTGGAATGATGTTTCCGAATATGCTTGTGTTCGTATATTTTCTCTTTCCCATCAAAGCCAAATGGATTGTAATAATATATGGCGCTATTGAGTTATTTTCAGGTATTTCGAAAAATACAAGCGACAACGTTGCTCACTTCGCCCATCTCGGCGGAATGATCTTTGGTTTCTTTTTAATTGTTTACTGGAGAAAAAGGACAGGCAGCTTATCATCATGATGAATTATTCTAACAATCCACAGCCAAACCCATTAGATGAACTTAAAAAGTTCTTCACAAAAGGATCTGGATTATCTGTATTGATCCTCTTAAATATTTCAGTCTGGGTTCTGATACAGGCGGTCAAGGTAATTTTCTTCTTTTTCAATAACCCTGGCGACGATAGCATTGATACACTGATACTTCATGCGCTGGCTATCCCCGCTTCTGTTCCCGACCTGGCAATGAAACCCTGGACCTTGGTAACGTACAATTTTCTGCATATTGATATTTGGCACATCCTATTCAATATGCTTTGGCTTTATTGGTTTGGAAAAATATTTCTCGAATTTCTTACTGCGCGGAAGTTGGTATTTGTTTATTTGTTTGGAGGAATCACCGGGGGGTTGGTTTACGTATTTGCGTTCAATGTTTTTCCGGTATTTGCTGAAATTGTTCCTGTTTCCTTCGCACTCGGGGCTTCTGCATCGGTTATGGCAATCGTAGCTGCCATTTCCTTTTATGTGCCAGGATATACCATTCAACTATTTCTGATCGGAAAGCTGCGAATCGGATTTCTTGCCATAATCCTCTTTGTTTTTGATTTTTTCATGATCCCTTCCGGAAATGCGGGAGGACATATTGCTCATATCGGAGGCGCCATATTTGGTGTTATATACATCTGGATTTATAAAATTTCGCAGAAAGCATATAAACATTCCACCGGCGGATCCATATTTGATAAGATTGAAAATTTGTTTAAAATAAGGAAACGGCAAACCTATTCATCCGCTAATTTTCAAGCAAGACCAGTGTCGGATGATGAATACAATAAACATAAAAAGGAAAGTCAGCGCAGAATTGACGAAATTTTGGATAAAATCAGCAAAGGCGGTTATGACAGTTTGACCCGCGAAGAAAAGGAATTTTTATTTACAACTTCAAATAAGCGCTGATATACATATTGTTAAATGAATAAAGGTCAAAAAATTCTGACTGTAACGCTTTTAGTCCTTAATTTGGTATCGGTAGTGTCGTTGCTCGCTTCTTATGGCGCGGCATTTATAAATCCGGGAAAAGCCTGGATTTTTGCATTTTTTGGTCTTGCTTATCCGGTTATTCTTTTAATAAACATCATCTTCGTTTTTATCTGGCTTATCATTTGGAAACGCTATATTTTTCTCTCTCTGATATGCATATTACTGGGTTGGAATAACCTGCGGGCTCTCTATCCTTTCAGATTTTATGCCTCGCGCCAATCCAATGGCATTAATCTCAAGGTTCTCAGTTATAACGTACACCGCTTATATGGTCAGAATCGTTCAACCAGGTCGGGTGAAACCAGGAGTAAAGTCACCGAATTTTTAGTCGGACAGAAAGCTGACATTATGTTTATCCAGGAATTTTTCGCAAAGGGCGAGGATTATTTAATAACCCTTGAAAAATTCACTAAATCTATCAATCTGGAATACTATTCCTTTACGAACTACCGGGGTTTCCAGTATAAACAAAAGATTAATGCCATTGCCATATTTTCTAAATATCCTATCGTCAATTCAGGACATTTTAAACTTCAGGATGGAAGTTTATTTGCGGTTTTCGCTGATATCGTTATTAACGAGGATACAATCAGGCTTTATAACCTACACCTCGAATCAATACGGTTTGGAAACGAAGATTATTCATTTTATTCTCATCTCACTGAACCAGATAATGAAAATGAAGCTATACAGTTGAAAGAGGGCTCGAAACGTATGCTTTGGAAACTTCGGAAGGCTTTTATACTCAGGGCGGCACAGGTAAGTATTTTATCGGATGATGTTGCGCTGTGTCGCTATCCTGTTATCCTCGGTGGTGATTTCAATGATACGCCATCTTCATACACCTATTATCAGTTGACCCAAACACTGAATGATTCCTTTAAAGAGTCGGGGAAGGGATTCTTTGAGTCAACATATTTGGGCAAATTTCCGTCATTCAGAATTGATTATATAATGTACTCCTCACATTTTAAATCTGTTGAGTATAAAAAGATAGATGTTTCCCTTTCGGATCATTATCCAATTGTCTCAACTCTAATATACAAAGCAAAAAAACAGTAACCGTGGATTTCAAGTTAACATCTGACTTTATTCCAACCGGCGACCAACCCGAAGCAATCAGGCAACTCGTTGAAGGCATTCAGCGGGGCGATCCGGGACAGGTTTTACTCGGCGTCACAGGATCAGGGAAAACATTCACTATCGCCAATGTTGTTGCCCAGGTTCAGAAGCCCACTCTTGTTTTAAGTCACAATAAAACCCTTGCTGCGCAATTATACGGTGAATTCAAGCAGTTTTTTCCTGAGAATGCAGTGGAATTTTTTGTTTCATATTATGATTATTATCAGCCTGAAGCATTTATTCCTTCTACCAACACATACATTGAGAAGGATCTTTCAATCAATGATGAAATCGAAAAACTTAGGTTAAGCGCCTCTTCTTCACTTTTGTCGGGAAGACGCGATATAATTGTTGTATGTTCTGTTTCATGCATTTATGGAATCGGAAATCCGGATGATTT
>JBAXRP010000223.1:0-7389 GCA_037131145.1 Bacteroidota bacterium | reverse complement strand
TAGCGCAGAGCTGATGAATCTGACAGGCGTTGTGGTTGCAAAAACAGATCGAATAACCAGCAAAGCAGGGATGAACAAGGCGACGATGAATCTTCGGGATTTGCCGAATGGGGCGTATATGCTAAAGGTGACAGTTCGCGATCTGACGGAGGTGCGAAAGATAATTGTTAACAGGTAGGCGCCCATTAAACACTGACAGTGTCTGAAAGACAGTGTTAATGTACTTTATTAATTTTTGTTTATGTTGAGATATATTTATATACTGAAACGCCTCTTCAAGCTAAACTGGCAATGAGGCGCTTTTTTCGAGGAAACTATCCTTTTTCTCTAACCTCATCGGTTTTGCCGGTTATAGTTTTGATGGTAAGTTTTGATAGACATAAATTATTCAAAAGTGGAGGCTTATCAACAAAAAACCACCCTTTTAGGTGGTTTCACATAGAAGTATTCGGGTAAAACTATTGAGATAGTTACTCAAAGTCGGCCTCATATTGTAAAAATGGCGAAAGTTGATTGACGTCAATTGTCCCCTGATAAACCGAATCGGTAAAATCGGCTTCCGATGGCGTTAGAGGTGAAAGGTCAATAGCTGAAACCATTTCGACTGAAAAATCATCAAATGATGCAACAATTGGGGTTAATGGCGACAATCCAAAAAATGTAATCTCTGTTATAATGTCCTCAAAAGTAGCTTCGGCAGGCGTTATTGGGTCGAGAGTTATTGTGCTGATGGTTGAATTTATTTCTGT
Source organism: Bacteroidota bacterium (assembly GCA_037131145.1). Taxonomy (GTDB): domain Bacteria; phylum Bacteroidota; class Bacteroidia; order Bacteroidales; family FEN-979; genus CAIVAT01. Next base: position 6,640 of record JBAXRP010000223.1, on the reverse strand, counting down.
TACCGGAGTGGTTATATTTTCATTATCTGCAAATAAAATTCCTGTTTGAAGTGAGAGGATTACTGCGAGGATGATTTTTGTTGTTTTCATTTTCTTAGTTTGTTTGAAGTTGATGAAGCAAATGTACATCGGAATAGCGGGATTGTTCATTGATATTCTATCTTTTCAGGATAACGCCCGACAAACTACAGATTACTATCGGCGAAATAATTTAGTGGGGTGATTTCTTAAATCTTTTTTGCCATGAATATTGTTTCAGATGTTTCTGGTGCTTTACAGATTCGCTTTTAGACGGAGGCGCTAAACTTTCTGCCGGAATGTCAGATTTCCGAAACCGGTAGTCATCTCTGTTAAACTGTGAAAAAGTTGAAAAAACGAAATTACCACTCCCTGAGAAATAAATCTCCATTCTTTTCCCCAATTGAATTTTTCTCTATATGTTTGTCAATTCTGTACATTGCAGAATAAATTTTCCTTTAGCCTGCAAATAATTTGAATCCAATTTATCGCCGCAAACTTTTTAAGCATGTTCAACCGGGAGATATTCAGAAAAAATGCATTGGACAAATTATCTACACCTGATGATCTTGATGAGCTTTTACAGGTAAATTCAAGATTTTCGTGGCTTGTATTGATATCGTTGCTTTGTGTTATACTTAGCGGACTTGGCTGGGGTATTTTTGGAAAGATCGTCAACAAAGTTCCAATGACCGGGGCAATTCAGCCGGCGGATCCGCCACTGTCGCTGATAGCGGGCGGAGCGGGGCAGGTGGATTCAATATTTCATCACACCGGCGACCGTTTATTAAAAGATCAAATCATTGCAAGATACATTCCTGTAAACGGGAACAACGCAATCAATATCGTTTCTCCCTGCGATGGAGAGCTTATCGAACTGAACATCAGCATTGGCGGCTTTATTGCGTCAGGCGCCATCATGGCAAAGATCGGCGGGAATCAGTGGGAGCATGCCTCAAGACCGGAATTTCTGTTTTTTGTATCCGAAAAAAGATTATTTAATCTGGCGATCGGACAATCGGTAAACATTGAGATTCAGGGTCGCGAATCTGAAATAACAAGAGTGAATACCTGGATTGTTTATATCGGCAAACTGCCTGCATCCAACGAATCAATCAGCAGCGTAATTCTCGATAGCGAAGAGGCGGCAAAATTAAAAAGTGGAAATTATTACATTGTGCGCACTATTTATCTTCCCAATTCAGCAGAACCTGACTCGTGTAATATTTTTTCAGCCAGGGATCTATATGGGAAGGTTTGCCACGGCGAGGCAATTACCTCGCAAAATAGCCCGATTGCCTATCTTCTCTCGCCATCAAAAAATAAATAACCGGTTCATGTCATTTAATCCATTACCGTTTCTACAAACTACCTTCGAAAAGTATCGTGGAATCAACCGGGTAAAAACTCCTACATTTCTGCAAATGGAGATGCTTGAGTGCGGCGCCGCTGCTCTTGGCATTATCCTTTCCTATCATGGACGCCATGAATCGCTTGAAAAACTCAGAGTTGATTGCGGTGTGTCGCGCAACGGAAGCAACGCCGCAAATGTTGCACAAGCAGCGCGGAAATACGGACTTGAAGTAAAAGCTTTCAGAATGGAACCGGCGCGACTGAAAAATATTACATTTCCGGCAATACTTTTCTGGCGGTTCGGACATTTCCTGGTTCTCGAAGGATTCGGAAAAAACAAGGTTTACCTCAACGATCCGGCTTCAGGACCCAAAGTGGTTGATGATAAAACCTTTGATGAAAATTTTACCGGAGTAGTATTAACCATGCAACCCGGCGCTGAATTCAGAAAGTCGGGACAAAAAGCGAAGTTCATGCCTTTGTTGAAAACGTGGCTCAAAGGGCGTAAAAATGATCTTCTGTTTCTGTTTCTCGCTGGCGTCGGTCTGGTATTTCCTGGATTGTTAATCCCAATTTTTTCAAAAATATTCGTTGACCAGATCTTTATCCGCGAAGCGTCTTCATGGTTTATTCCATTGATTTCAGGGATGGCATTTTCCGCCATTCTGCGCCTCCTCTTCACATGGGTGCAGCAAACCAGCATGATGCGTTTTGAAGCAGGCTTATCAATCGGCTTCAGCAGCAGGTTTTTCTGGCGGTTGCTGCATCTTCCTGTCTCTTTTCATATCCAAAGACCTCCCGGCGACCTTGCCATGCGACTTTATTCAAACAGCGATGTGGCGCAGCAATTATCAGGTCAGTTGGGAAATACGCTTTTAAGTCTTTTTACCATCGTGCTCTATACGGCAATGATGGCGTTTTATAGCATTCCTCTTACGTTAATCGGGATTGCGCTGTCGTTGTTGAATTTTGTGGCATTGAAGTACATCTATCGGAAACGTGTGGATATGAATCAACAGATGTTGCAGGAGAACGGTAAAATTTTCGGGTTGGCAACCGCAGGATTGAGGATGATCGAAAGCATCAAAGCCAATGCCTCTGAATCGGAATTTTTTACCCGTTGGTCGGGTTATCAGACAAAACTGTTAAACCTTCAACAAAAGCTGGGAGTGTTATCGCAGTCGCTTCAGATTGCTCCACTTTTTCTCGGATTGCTCACCTCCGCCCTGGTTTTGGTGGCAGGCAGCGTTTACATCATAAACGGAACCATGTCGGTAGGTACTTTTGTGGCTTTCCAGGCGCTGCTCGCCAGTTTTATTCAACCTATTGTTGCATTGGTAAACCTTGGAGGAACTCTCCAGGATGTTGAGGGCGCCATGCGACGGATTGCCGACGTTTATAATTACCCATTTGACACAATTGAAAAAACAAACGTGGGCGTGGGGAAAATAAAGACCAAAACCGATGGATATGTTGATATGAAGGAGATTGTTTTTGGATATAGTTCATTAGATAAACCTCTGATCCAAAACTTCTCCCTTCACCTTAATCCAGGTTCCCGCGTAGCCATTGTGGGACAATCGGGTTCGGGAAAGTCAACCGTTGCAGCGCTTGTATCCGGGTTGTACCAGCCCTGGTCGGGAGAGATACTTTTTGACGGGAAAAAGTCCGATGAAATCCCGCCATTATTGTTCCATCAGTCGGTTTCACTCGTTGATCAAAACATATTTTTATTTGGAGGAACGATTCGTGAAAATCTTACAATGTGGGATCCATCTGTTCCAGAAAAGCAGATTCACCAGGCGGCAATGGACGCCTGCATTTATGAAGATATTGCTTCTCGTCCCGGCGGCTTTGACAGTGAAGTGGAGGAAAACGGTCGTAATTTCAGCGGAGGTCAGCGGCAGCGGATTGAAATTGCGCGGGCTTTGGCAAATAATCCATCGGTAGTTATTCTTGATGAAGCCACCAGCGCGCTGGATGCAAAAACCGAACATCTCATTGATCTGAACCTGCGGCGACGCGGTTGCACTTGCCTTATCATTGCCCACAGGCTGAGTACCATCCGCGATTGCGATGAGATTATTGTGTTGAAAAAGGGAGAGATTGTTCAGCGGGGAACGCATGAAACGCTAATGAAAGAAGAGGGTTTATATAAAGATTTAATACAGGAATAATTATTCAATTCCATCTGCATGGATAGAGTCGGTCAATTCTTTGAAAACGAACAACAAATATGGGTCGAAAGCAACCGCCCCTTCCTGCTGAATAAACCGGGCTGCGGTTGGTTTATTTGTGAAGGAAAAATTGATGTGTTCACAATCAGGATTGAAGCTGGTAACCCTGTTGGCGCCCGAACACACTATTTTACCGCCGAAAAAGGAGAAATCCTGCTTTCAGTCTCCATGATTGAGGCGGAGGCGGATATTCATTTCCTCGCCGTTGCCACCCAAAACACTTCTGTAGTTGAATTTGGGTTGCCGTTTTTTACAGAATTGGCAAAGGATAGCCAGAATATTCCAGCCATCGCCGCCCTCATTGATACCTGGATTGCACGCCTTGCCTACGGGGTTTCACCTGGCAATGCGGAAATTTTGGGACAGAATATAGTTGCCGGATTAAACCAATCATTTCGGGCAAATTCATTCATCCATTCGCGTAAGCAGGTATTCTGGCTCGATATTAAACACGGCGACGCGCTTCTTCTTGGATTAAACGAGGTTAACAGAGTGGACGTCAACACACTGGTTCCATTTACGGGCGAATTGTGGCTACAGCCGGTTAATGAAGTGCGGGGAAATTGTTACTTTACTTTTGACGCAATTCAACTTCCGCATTTCTGGGATTCACTCGATCATTTTTATCGCCTTCTGCTGCTTTACCTTCAATTTAAAAACAGGTTGACGCTGGTGGACGAGTTGAACCTCCTGAGCGAAAAATCGAGTTATTCCGAGCTTAGCCAATCAGATACGTTATACAGGATTGCTTCAGTGGTTAACAGTAAAATCAGAAAGAGTTATGTTGAAAGTCGCGAAGATCCAATGCTTACAGTTTGTAAGATGGTGGCTCAATACACCGGAATTAAGGTCAAAAAACCGGTAAAACCGAGAACGGAGGAGGCGCAACCATTTACTCTGAATGATATTCTACACGCATCCCGGTTCAGGGCAAGAAAGGTAAGACTCGACGCCAAATGGTGGCTGAGGGATACCGGTTCCCTTCTTGCCTTCACTGTCGCAGGGCACAATCCGGTAGCGCTTGTCCAGCGAAGTCCCGGAAACATTGATTATATTGACCCTGGCGCTGGAATCCGCGAGCGCATGTCGACTTCATTATCGGCATTGATTCAGCCTTTTGGATTTCAGTTTTACCCGCCATTACCAAATAAAGTTATCACCGGAAAAGAGTTACTGGGCTTTGGGATAAAAAACTGTAGGCGCGAAATTTTCATTATTGTCATCATGGCTTTAACCGGCGGATTGCTGAATCTGCTCATTCCAATGATTACAGGATTTGTGTTCGACCAGGTAATTCCGCAAAGCGAATACCGTTTGTTGGGCGTTTTTGGCGGGATATTGATCCTTACCGCAATTTCGATATCCCTTTTCCAGATGATGCGAAGTATGGCAATGGTGCGCATTGAAACAAAAATGGATTTTATCCTGCAGGCTGCTGTGTGGGACAGACTATTGAATTTGCCTGTCCCGTTTTTTCGTAAATACACATCCGGCGAACTGGCAGTTAAAACCAACAGCATTCTTGCACTGCGAAAAGCCATGTCGGATACGGTAGTTTTTGCCTTGCTGAGTTCTGTGGTACTTGTGTTTAATTTGATTTTTCTCTTTTGGTTCAATTTTTATCTTGGGACCATTGCGACGGGAATTTTGTTTGTAAGCATAATTACAGTGTCGCTTCTCGGCATTCCGATGAAAAAACTTCAAGCCACTCAGATCGGATTTCAGAATGTGCTTTTTGGCATAATAAACCAGTTACTTACAAGTATCACGAAAATTAAAACTACCGGTTCTGAAATACACGCATTTGAGCAATGGGCAGATAGGTTTGGCAACCAGCGGAAATACGCGCTTAAATTACGGAAACTAAATATTATCGTAATGGAGATACTCACTTTCACTCCGGTTTTTATTCTGATATTGATCTTTATTTTTATCCACTTGTCAGAATCGCTAAAAATGTCAACGGGTGAATTTATGACATTTTACACGGCTTTAACAACAACGATAATGGCTTGTATGGGGGCTTCGGCTGCTATTGTGGCGTTTTTTATGGCAATGCCGCTGTTCGACAATGTAAAGGTTATTCTCGAAGCTCTGCCCGAAAACTATCAGTCCAAACCCATTAGCGCTCCATTACAGGGCGCCGTTGATATTTCCAATCTGAGTTTCAGATATCATGAAAAAGCCCCCTTAGCGCTCAGGAATGTTTCGATTCATGCCCATCCCGGCGAATTTATTGCTATTGTGGGGCAGTCAGGATCGGGAAAATCAACTCTCTTGCGGTTACTGCTTGGTTTTGAGGCTCCCGAAACCGGAACTATCTGCTACGATCGCCATGATTTATCAATGGTTGATCCAGAATCTATCCGCAGGCAGGTTGGCGCCGTTCTGCAAACATCGCAACTTTTTCCGGGCACAATATTTTCAAATATTGCCGGCATTACGGAAGCAACCCTCGACGATGTTTTTGAAGCCGCCAACCTCGCCGGTATCGGCGATGACGTGGAAGATATGCCTATGGGAATGTTCACTGTAATCTCTGAAGGAATCAGCGCTCTTTCAGGCGGGCAGCGACAGCGGATACTAATTGCCCGGGCGCTTGTAACCAAACCGCGAATCCTCTTTTTTGATGAGGCAACCAGCGCTCTCGATAATAAAACTCAGCAAATTGTAAGTAAAAGTCTTGAAAACCTGAATGCCACCCGTATAGTGATAGCTCACCGTCTTAGTACTGTCATAAATGCCGACAAGATTTTCATGATGGAGGATGGCGCGGTTACCGAATCGGGAACCTACAATGAGCTACAGCAGAAAGGCGGAAAATTTGCTGAACTTATCAAGCGGCAGTTGATTAACTGACGCGTACAATTCTGCCGGCATCAAGATTTGTTCTCTTTTCTGAAGTTCCCCTTTTAATCAGGCTTTGCCCCCTGAAAGGTTTTGTCGGTTAATGATAAATTGTTTCTCGCAGATTATGAAACTACTCCCCAAAGTCAACAATTTTGACTAAAATCCCGCAACTATCTTATTAT
>JBAXRP010000222.1:0-7412 GCA_037131145.1 Bacteroidota bacterium | reverse complement strand
ACCGTTTATCTCAAAAATGAAGTTTCCAGTGGTTGGGTTGGGGTACACTTTGAAAAATTTATTTGACGACAAGTTTATTCCCTTTTCAGACTCATTATTGTTATCTTCATCGCCTGTATTTATCAGACTTTTGGGATTACTACAAAATTCACCGTCTGTCGATATATAAGCGTGTAGGTTTGCATTTGAAGCAGCAACAGTTGTGGGATACATGTGAACTACCTGGCCAGCGATAAGGTGGACATTACCCCCACTCTGAACTGCAAATGTGTTTCCATTGCCTGCCGTTGATATAGATTGTGCTGCGTTAAAGCAATTGTTTTGTCCATTGCTGATTGTCATGCTTCCAAGTGGAAGGGTTGAAGGTGGAACAAGGTTACAATACTGACTATTTGTTGTAATGTATCCATGCAAATACCCACCCTGGAAAGTCTTGGCTCCAGGCAAGAATCGAATTTTCTGTCCAGCAATTAAACTTGCGCTGGCGCCATTTTGGACATTGAATGTTGTTCCGTTACCCGCAATTGTAACGATTTGGCTGGCATCAAAACAATTTCCTGTACCATTTCCAAGAGTCATGTTCTGCAATGTCCTGTTTGCCGGCACACTTGTAATAACAGAAAAATCACCGTTACAAAAATCATTGCCGTCGCTGGTTGCAATGCTTGAGATCCTTATACCGTAATCAGATGCAAGTTGCAGGTTTGCAGGAATGGTCCAGGAGAATGTTCCGGTTGACGGTGTAGATGGTGTGATCTGCTGGGAAAAAAGACCTGCCTTGTACAGATCAATTTTAACATTTTCAATAATATTATCACTCCAGGTAATTGTATGTGTGGTTCCCTGTTGCCAGGATTCTCCACCGTTGGGACTGATGACAGTAATGAGGGGACTTGGTTGCCCTTGGTTCAGGATGAAAGGTATGGCATATTCCATCCGGATACCCCCAACATCCCAGGTTGCGCCTTGTGCTGCATTCATAAAGGAAGAAATGATCATGTTGAAATCCAGAGTATAGATACTGGCTCCATTGTGATCGAACACAAAATCCTGTTCAGGCATGACGTTGTTTGAATTTGGCGCAATCGGAACGGAAATATTATTGAATACATTATAGGGATAAGTGTCGTAAACCAATCCTGACGCCCCCTGATGGTTATTCCAGATGGAAAGGTAATCAACGGGAGTGGTTAAATGCCCGATTGGCGTAAAAAAGGTCTTTGTTGTAAGGTTATTGATTAATGGGATTATCTCTATGGTTTCACCAGGCTCTGCAATATCATCATTATCACCGTCACTGTCAGGGAATTCATCGTCGTCGATAACAACCATTGTAAATTGAAGGAATGGGATTTTGAAAGCGCTGGACCATATACCGTTTTCAATGAACGGGTCTTTTAGAGTCAGGGTAAATTCAATCTCACCGTTTGCAGGCAATGTTTTTGGAACTACTATTTCAAATTCATCTACGCTCCAGCCTTTCATGCCTGCTGTAACATTGTTAAATGAGGCAAGGCTGTCTGTTATAATAACACCAGGAACCGTAGCGGTTATTTTACCATTTAATGCAAAAAGGTTCTTGTTGGTTGTGTTCGTGGCCTGTAACTTAAAGCGGACTTTTCTGCCAGGACCGATTAAGTTTTGTGGATTATCAGGATTTACAACAACATTCTGGTAAAATTCTATTCTTGAAAAAGAAGCGGAATCTGTAGCCTGGATCAATTGATTATTCCCGGTAGGTGGTACGCCCATATTAAATGTAAAAGGTAAGCAGTACTTTGCATTAACACTATTTGCCAGCGTGTTTAACACCAGTTGAAAAACAGGTGAGTTGTTGCCCGGCGATTTTTCAAAAACATAATCCCATTGAGGAAGATAGTTATCACTCATCGCTGTGAAATTGGCATAAGCATAGGCGTCCATTACGGTTTGAGTTGACCCGGCATGGTTGTTCCAGATTGTTACAGTTGGTTCTGAAGTGACCAGTTGTCCGGTAACGCTGCTAAATCCAAAGAAAGAATTGTTTTTGACAATCGGAACCATTTCTATGGTTTCAGAAGATTCAGCAATAGAGTTATTATTCCCCTGACTATCAAAAAAACTATCATCATTGATGAGAACACGGGACAGAAGTGGGAACGGAATCCAGAAATTACTAACCCAGGTTGTGGTTGTCACAATCTCATCTTTCATGGTAAAAATAAATTCTACCTGTCCATCCGGCGGGAATTCATTGCTGAGTTCTATTTCATATTCATCGAAACTCCATGCGTATTGTCCCTGGAGGATATTATTAAATGTTCCCATGCTGTCTGTAACTGTAATATATGGACTGGATGTCCTAATACGACCTTTTAATGTAAGCAGATTCTGAGAATAATTGTTTTGCGCCTGTATCTTAAAGCGGACTCGTTTCCCCGTCTGGATAAAGTTTTGCGGGTTTGTATTGTTTGGAGTCACATTTTCATAAAATTTGATATTTTTATTTGGGACACTCACACTCGCAATAGTAAAAACGTCACTTACTTCATAAATGCATGACGGGTAAGCATTATCGCTCACCCTTATTTTACAGTTTACGGAAGGAATATTTGGGACTGTCCACAAATATCCCGCCGTTTGGGATGCCGGAACACTCGTAATATTGGTCCAGGTGGATCCTCCATTTGTCGAATATTCAAGTTTATAGGTTTGTGGATTATATATTGTCGGATTGGTAACTGCCCAGTTTATTCTCTTTTTAAAGCCTATCGGAAAAACCTGACCAGAAATCGGTTCGTTAAAATTGATTGCGATATTGTTCTGAATGCTGAATCTTTGGCTGGTGTCTGCGATGCCGGGATAGCCAGAACCAGTAATCCTTACGTTGCAGTAAGCAGATATTGTGCAGGGAACTGTCCAGTTGTATGACCCTGAATTTGTCGTTTCAGTTATGATTGTTTGCCAGCTTGCCCCATCGTTAGCGCTGTATTCTATTTTCAACTTATAATAGGGATTGTCATTTTGAGCGCTCCACGATATTGTTTGCTGAGAACCTACCTGTAAAATTGAATTTAACTCAGGACTTGTAAGTGTTATTATCGGCAAGGGCAACATTTTCATAATGCTTGGTTCCCAATGTCCAACAGCATATCCTGTATTGTTATCAGGGAAAGAAGCATCAGCCAAATTATTGGCAAGCTGTGCGCTGGTCGGACCAACCGACATCAATGCCCATGTGTTGCCGGCATCTGTGGTTTTTGCAATTCGTGCTTCATAACCGCTACCCCCAACCAAATATCCTGTGTTCATGTCTGAAAAAAAAATTCTACCAAAAAAACCCGAATATATAGTGGTCCAGTTTGCCCCAGCATTCGTTGTCTTCTGGACGTAGCCTTGATTCCAGCTTGAATATCCTGTGTTTGCATTTGTGAATTGAATTGACATAGGATAACTCCCGTAGGTTGAGGCGCTGATTGACCAAGTTGCACCCCCATTAACTATTTTAATTATATATCCGTAATTACCATTTTTACCTCCAAGATAACCTGTATTTGCATCATTGAAATAAACCGAATAACTTTCACTCAAAAAAGGATTAAAATATGTCCATGTATTACCACCATCAATTGTCCTAATACAGTTATAATATCCTACAGCATATCCTACATTCATATTTGGGAAATAAATGTCATTAATAGGACCGGTAGCAGGTGTTGTTTTTAATGTCCAGGTATTTCCGCCATTGGTGGTTTTGAAAATCTGCTCACCCCAACCAGCGGCATACCCGGTATTCGCATTTGTAAAGAAAAAACGACGCGTAGCTGCGCCAGTTGCCATAGGCGACCATGAAATGCCACCATCTATCGTTTTCCGAATTGTATCTGAAGAATAATCAGCTATAAAGCCAATATCAGAACTGGTGAACCAAACAGCGCTATAACCATCAGAAGATCCATTAGGGACGGGAATGGTAAACCATGCTTTCTGACCAATTACAACAATTGCTGTCAAGAACCAAATCGCAATCAGGGATATTAATAATTTCATAAATTGAAGTTATGTCAACATATTATTTTACCTTTTTCATCGAACCAAAGATATGCTGCATTTTCTATAAAGCCAAATTGAAGTTCATACAAAGCAAAGAAATGTGTCCATTCAATAAATAATACTTGCAGTGGAACCCTGAATCAAAGATATTTTGTGCCATGATAGTATAAAATCTGGCGTCATTAAAATCATCCCTTTGAATATGCAAAATCAGGAATGAATGGAATTTTTCTTGACCAAGGTAATCGCACCAGTCAGAAAATTGGATACCTATTTTGGGGGTTGTTTGTTCGATGGATATTTACTCGGAAATTCTTCAAGTTGTGCTTTTCTGACCTCCAAGACCATGATTTTATTTTTTTGTCCTGAAATCTCCTTTTTCACAATTTTAAATTCAGCTTTCTTCTTCACCTTATCAAGGTATTCCTTTTCCAAACGATCTGAAATATATTCTTCGAGTTGTTTTCTCAATATCCTCAGATATGCAAAGAGCTGGCAGCATGGGGGAGATTAACCGGATAGAATTTTTTATTGGAATAGCCTGCAAAAATCCTGATCCCTCAACTGTGGCTTAAAACCCGCTTCCCTGATGGCATGTTGAATACCAGCCGCGTCGAATCTGTTGTTGGCGCCGGCAACGCTCACAACATTTTCTTCTATCATTATGCTGCCGAAATCGTTTGCGCCGGCATGAAGACAAAGCTGAGCAGTCTCTTTTCCCACCGTTAGCCATGACGCCTGAATATTCGGAATGTTTGGCGTCATGATTCGGCTAATGGCAATCATTCGGATGTATTCATCGGGTGTAACTTTATTGAATACCCCTGATTTTTCTTTCAACACCGTCCGGTTATCCTGGAATGGCCAGGGAATGAATGAAAGGAATCCTTTATGTCCTTCGGGTTTTTGCAGTTGCAGTTCGCGCAAAGCAATCAGATGTTCAAGACGTTCATCAATGGTTTCGATGTGGCCAAACATCATGGTTGCAGAGGTCGTAAGGTTCATTTCATGAGCGGCATGCATTACATCAAGCCATTCGCGGGAGCTGCATTTTACCGGCGAGAGGATTTTTCTGACGCGATCAACAAGAATTTCCGCGCCGGCTCCGGGAAGACTATCAAGTCCTGCAGAAACAAGGCGGGTAAGCACGGTTTTATAAGGTAACTTCGACTTTTTAGAGAGGTAAACTATCTCAGGCGGACCGAGAGCATGAAGCCTGACTTCGGGATAGAGCCGTTTCAGTTCTGAAAACAACTGTTCGTAAAAATCGAGACCAAGTTTTGGATGCAACCCTCCCTGAAGTAATAGCTGGTTGCCGTCAAGGCGTTTCATCTCCTCAATCTTATTACAGTATTCGGAAATAGTGGTTATATAACCTTCAGCGCTGCTTCCGTTACGATAGAAATTGCAGAATTTACATGCTGAAATACAAACATTGGTGATGTTTACATTCCGATCAATAATCCAGGTGACAACTCCTTCGGGATGCAACCTTTTGCGCAGTTCGTTGCCAATCATCATCAACTCGGCAAGCGGAAGAGTTTCAAACAACAACCTGCCTTCCGAAAGTGTCAGAAATTCAGCATTGAGGGCTTTATATACTATTTTATCTTTTATCATGTTGCAATCATTCCACCAATCCCGTGTTCTCTTCCCAACAACAAATTATACTACTTTTGCGCCACTATTGAAACGCCAAAAATACTGAAAATCATGATGCCAATAATTACGCTTACATCGAGAGAACAGGAACTGGAAAATCTGGTTGTTGTCGTTTCGAAACTTTCGAAACTTCCGGCTGGTTTATTTAGCGCCGCCGAAAAACAGTATATCGCCGATCAGGTTGAAAACAGGAAAAAGGATGTGGTTTCCTTTAACAGACTTGAGTACTGGATATTTGTTGTTTACATCAGAGATGAAAATGACCATTCAAAACGCCTGGAAACCTGCCGTAAACATGGCGATAAAGTTGCCGACATCATGAATAATGCCAGCGCCCGCCGTGTTGCCCTGTTCGATGTTCAAGGACTGATTTCAGAAGTTCTTGCCGTTGCCGAAGGTTTGGCGCTGGGATCATACAGCTTTCTAAAATATAAAACTGATAAGGAAAATATCAATACTCTGGAAGAGATCGAAATCTATTCAAAAACCCTTACAGAAAATATTGACGAGGAGGTTATCGTCCCTCGTCCTTCGTCCCTCGTCCCTCCTCCCTCCTCCCTCGTCCCTCGTTTGAATATTCTCATTGACGCTGTATCCCGCTGCCGCGACCTGATTAATGAGCCAAATTCTCATCTCACTGCTACAATCTTTTCGGAAGAGGTTGAAAAGATGGGCAAAGCATGTGGAGCAAGCGTTGAAATTCTTACCAAATCGAAACTTGAAGCATTGAAAATGGGAGGCATTCTGGGAGTGAATCAGGGTAGTTGTGAACCTCCTACCTTAACGGTGATGGAATGGCGCCCTGTTGATGCAAAAAACAAAAAACCCGTTGTGCTTGTCGGGAAAGGCGTAATGTATGATACCGGCGGAATGAACCTGAAGCCGGGCGACACGATGCTGAATATGAAAGACGACATGTCGGGGGCGGCTGCGGTGGCTGCTACAATTTATGCGATTGCGATGGCAAAACTTCCTGTTTATGTAGTTGGTCTCATGCCCGCAACAGATAATCGCCCCGGCGAAAAGGCATTGGTTTCGGGCGACATTATAACCATGCACGACGGCTTGACTGTGGAGATAATCAATACCGACGCAGAGGGCCGGCTTCTCCTTGCGGATGCACTCAGCTATGCAGTTAAATTCGATCCCGAACTCGTGATTGATCTTGCAACACTTACCGGCTCTGCGGTACGCGCTTTAGGAAAATTCGGATCTGCGGCTCTCCAATCGGGCGCTGCCACCGAACTTGAAAGTTTGAAAAAATCTGGATTTGAGGTTTATGAGCGGCTGGTTGAATTTCCGATGTGGGATGAATATGGCGAACTTGTGAAATCAGATATTGCCGACCTGAAAAATCTGGGCCCCCCGGAGGCAAGCATGATCTCTGCCGCCAAATTCCTTGAGAAATTCACAAGCTATCCGTATATCCATCTTGATATTGCAGGTCCTGCATTCCTCGAAAAACGAGATTCATACCGCGGACAGGGTGGAACCGGATTTGGAGTGCGGATGTTGTTTGATTTTGTGCGGAGGATGGCGTAATTGGTTGATTGGTTAAGAGTGGCAAATGTTATATATTGCGTATCTGCTTTAAACAAGTTGATCGTTATTAAGGTTCATTAAATTTCTTTTTACAATCACGTCATCCCTTCGGGATTCTCGGGCAAAACCAATCTTTTCAATCTATAATCATGTCATCCCTTCGGGATTCGTTGCAA
>JBAXRP010000221.1:0-7449 GCA_037131145.1 Bacteroidota bacterium | reverse complement strand
ATACAATGGGATAATAACGGAATTTTCATGAATAATAACCCAATGATAACTCGGGTGAGATTTGCGATTTTCAATTCCTGAATAACCTAATTTTACGGGAAACTCTTATTGCCTTGGAAATCCCCACCAAAAAATTGATTCATGAAAAATTTATCCATTTCTATCATAATGTTTCTGCTTTTTAGCGGTGAATTGTTTGCACAGGTTACCATCAATACCGATGGCAGCGCTCCCAATAATTCGGCAATTCTCGATGTAAAAGCAACTAATAAGGGTGTTTTGTTCCCCAGAATAACAAAAAGCCAGCGCAATTTGATAAGCGCTCCTGCTGAAGGGTTGATTGTGTTTTGTACCAATTGCGGTACTGATGGTGCATTGAGTATCTATTCAAATGGTGCATGGAGAACTTTGTTGCCATGTATTCTTGCTGCGCCGGTTGCTGGTAATAATGTGATTTCGGAAGGTCAGATAATCTGGAATTGGTTGGCAACAATAGGAGCCACTGGGTATAAATGGGGTGTTACGCCCGTTTATGAAACCGCAACCGATATGGGCGCCAACCTCTCAAAAACCGAAACCGGGACGAGTTGTAACAATACCTACACAAGGTATATTTGGGCTTATAGCGGATGTGGCGAATCAGGCATGACAACGCTAACACAAACGACTTTTTCAGCCCCTGTTGCCCCAACTGCCGGAACTCATTTTCCAACACAAACTTCAGTTGTTTGGAATTGGAACAGTGTAGCCAGTGCCACCGGATATAAATGGAGTACAACAAATGTATTTTCAACTGCCACCGACATGGGTATGGCGACCACAAAAACAGAAACTTGCCTTACCAGTGGAGCCAGCTACACACGCTATGTTTGGGCGTATAATAGCTGCGGTTATTCTCCTTTGGTAACCTTGATGCAATCTACTACTCTTCCGATTACACAGGATTTCGAAGGCTCATTCCCTCCATCCGGCTGGTTGCGTTATTCAGGTTTGCTTGCCAATCCAACCACTCTTACTGCAATCGCCTATGGTTGGACCCAGTACGATTGGCGGAATGTTACCTCCCCTGTGAATAAAGCAGCAGGGATAAATATTTGGTCAAATTCGTGTAATTATTGGTTGACAACACCGCCTATCAATGTTGGTTCCGGAAGTGTTAATTATCTGTTGGAGTTTGATTTGGCGCTTACAATTTTTGGCTCTTCAGGCGTTGCAACCACAAATGGAACAGATGATAAATTTGCTGTTGTTATTTCAACAAATGGCGGTTTAAGCTGGAGTTCGACCAATACTTTACGTTTATGGAACAATACAGGATCCCCAAACATTTATAATAGTATCAGTAATGCAGGTGAGCATGTCATCATTCCTTTGACCGGATATACCGGAATAGTTATGCTTGGATTCTACGGTGAATCAACTGTTAGCAACGCCGACAACGACTTGTTTATTGATAATGTATTTGTTCATGAGGCAACAACATGCTTTGAGCCAACAGCGATAGTTGCCGGATCAATAACGCAGACAACTGCAACAATCTCCTGGACAGCGCCTTCTCCTGCTCCGTCCGCTGGTTATAATTATGAAGTGCGCACCAGTGGTTCGGGTGGAAGCGGAATTACCGGATTGGCAGCTTCAGGCTCCACATCAGCAGGAATAGTAACTGCGAATATCACTTCGCTTAGCCCCTCTGTTACCTACTATGTATATGTACGGTCGAATTGTGGTTTATGTTCATACAGTCTGTGGGAAGGACCTGTAACATTTAATACGGTTTGTGGCGCTGCAATAATTCCTTTTACTGAATCCTTCGATGATGTTATTTTTGCCCCGTCATGTTGGACAAACGTGAAAACGGCAGGAACCGGTACACCAGGTACTTGGGATCGGCAAACTGCCGGGACTTATCCTCCTTGTACTCCTCATTCTGGCGCAGGGATGGCTCGTTATAACTCCTTTAGTCTGGCTGTAGGAACAAAAGGTATCCTGGTAACTTCTCAATTAAATATTCCCGGCGATCAATATAAAGTTAAATTCTGGATGTACCGTGATGACGGATATGCCGGTACTACGGATTTGATAAATGTTTTTTCCAATACCAATCCTAATACTACAGGAGCCACCTTACTTGGAACAGTGAACCGGAATTATTTAATGTCACCTGCTGTAAATACTCCAAACCAATGGTATGAATATGGATTTAATATGCCATCTGGCACTTCTGGCAACGTTTATATTGTATTTGAAGCAGTAAGCGCCTACGGGAACGATATGTTTGTTGATGACGTATCATTGATTGGAATTGGATCATTTTCTTGCGGATCATCAATCACCATTAACCATTTGGCAGGAATCGTGGCGCCGGTTAATAAAACAGTTACTTATGGCACCGTTACAAATATTCCCGGGGAAACTGCAAAATGCTGGATTACAAGTAACCTTGGCGCCGACCATCAGGCAATCGCTGTCGATGATGCTACCGAACCGTCGGCTGGCTGGTACTGGCAGTTTAACCGCAAACAGGGATATAAACATACCGGTTCAGCGGTAACCCCGGCATGGACGATAACGTTTATATACGAAAGTTCCGACTGGCTCACAGCCAACGATCCCTGCAACATTGAACTTGGCTCTGCCTGGCGCATACCCACCTACACCGAATGGTACAATGTTGATAACTCCGGCGGCTGGACAAATTGGAACGGACCTTGGGGCTCCAGTCTTAAGCTGCATGCTGCAGGGTACATTGAACACAGCGTTGGTTCTTTAAACTACCGTGGTTCAAACGGAGACTATTATAGTAGTACTCAGTACAGCTCGAATAGCGGCTGGGGACTAGCCTTCAACAGTGGCAGCCTCAACATGCTTTACATGCCGAAAGCGTGGGGCACAACCCTACGCTGTTTGAAAGATCTATGTTCATCTCCAAGTACGCCAACGACCGGAACGAATGTGCCATCACAAACTCAAATCATCTGGAACTGGAACCCAGTAACCGGAGCCACCGGATATAAATGGAATACAACGAATACCTATGCTACAGCTACCGACATGGGAACAGCCACAACGAAAACCGAAACCGGACTCACCTGTGGAACAGCATATACGCGGTATGTATGGGCATACAATAGCTGTGGGAATTCAACCCCGGTATCATTGTCACAAACAACTTCATCGTGCTCATTTTCTTGCGGATCATCAATCACTATTAACCATTTGGCAGGATTAGTTGCACCAGTTTCTAAAACAGTTACTTATGGCACCGTTACAAATATTCCCGGGGAAACTGCAAAATGCTGGATTACCAGTAACCTTGGCGCCGACCATCAGGCAACCGCTGTAAGCGATGCTACTGAAGCATCCGCCGGTTGGTACTGGCAGTTTAACCGCAAACAAGGATATAAACATACCGGTTCAGCGCTAACCCCTGCATGGACAATAACGAGTATAAACGAAAGCTCCGACTGGCTCACAGCTAACGACCCTTGCAACATCGAATTGGGCACCGCCTGGCGCATTCCTACCTACACCGAATGGTACAACGTGGACAACACCGGCGGCTGGACTAACTGGAACGGACCCTGGAACTCCGGTCTGAAGCTGCATGGTGCCGGGTATCTCGAGTTCGGCGATGGTTCATTGGGCTACAGGGGCTCGGGCGGCAACTATTGGAGCTGTACCCAGGAGAGTACTTATAGCGGCCATGGTCTGTACATCAACAGTGGCAACAGCGTCATGAACTACCCCACCAAGGCGTACGGCATTTCCCTGCGTTGTTTGAAAGATGCCTGTTCATCTCCAAGTACGCCAACCTCCGGAATGCATTCACCATCGCAAACACAAATCATCTGGAATTGGAACACAGTAACCGGAGCCACCGGATATAAATGGAATACAACGAATACCATTGCTACAGCTACCGACATGGGAACAGCCACCACGAAAACCGAAACCGGACTCACCTGTGGAACGGCATATACACGGTATGTATGGGCATACAATAGCTGTGGAAATTCAACTCCTGTATCATTGTCACAAACAACTTCATCGTGCTCATTTTCTTGTGGGTCGTCAATCACTATTAACCATTTGGCAGGAATTGTATCGCCGGTTACCAAAACAGTTACTTATGGCACTGTTACAAATATTCCCGGCGAAACTTCAAAATGCTGGATTACCCGAAACCTTGGAGCAAACCAGCAGGCTACCGCAGTTAACGATGCAACTGAAGCTTCTGCAGGCTGGTATTGGCAGTTTAACCGCAAACAGGGATATCAACATACCGGTTCTGCGGTAACCCCGGCATGGACAATAACAAGCCTCAGCGAAAGCTCCAACTGGCTCACTGCCAACGACCCATGCAACATCGAACTGGGCGCCGCCTGGCGCATACCTACCTACACCGAATGGTACAACGTGGACAACACCGGTGGCTGGACAAACTGGAATGGACCTTGGATCTCCGGGTTGAAACTGCATGCTGCCGGGTATCTCTGGGACAACGATGGTTCGCTGGGCGAAAGGGGTTCGGCCGGCAACTACTGGAGCAGTGCACAGGTAAGCGCGCTTGTCGGCTGGAACCTGGACTTCGACAGTGGTACCAGCATCATGGACAACACCTACTATAAGGCGAATGGCTTTTCCCTCCGCTGCATTAAATAATTGACACAGTTTGAATCATAAGTAAAAAAATACTGTTAACCCAACCAAAAATTCAACCATGAAAAGTGTATCCGTTTTTATCGCATTGTTTCTTCTTTTTAGCAGCGCCTTGTTTTCCCAGGTTGCCGTAAACACTGATGGCGCTGCTCCCAATAATTCAGCCATGCTCGATGTCAAATCAACTACCAAAGGTGTCCTGTTGCCAAGAATAACAAAAATACAGCGCAACAGTATCAGCGCTCCAGCCGAAGGTCTGATGGTGTTTTGTACCAACTGCGGCACTGATGGTGCGCTGAGTATCTATTCAAACGGTGCCTGGAAAACCTTTGCTCCCTGCGTTATTCCCCCGCCGGTTGTAGGTTCTAACGTTATGTCGCAAGGTCAGATTATCTGGAATTGGTTGCCCGTTCAAGGGGCAACCGGTTATAAATGGAGCGTTACCCCCGTTTATGAAACTGCGACCGATATTGGCGCCAACAATTCAAAAACCGAAACCGGGACAAGCTGTAATATCACTTATACCCGTGATGTTTGGGCATACAGCGGATGTAGCGAATCCGGTATGACAACACTCACCCAAACGGTTCCTACTGCCGTTCCGGCTACACCAACTACCGGAGTGCATGTTGCAACATTAACATCTGTTGTTTGGAACTGGAACACCGTTGCCGGAGCCAGTGGATATAAATGGGGAATAACCAACGTATTTTCAAATGCCATAGATATGGGCACTGCAACTACAAAAACAGAAACCAACCTAACGTGTGGCACTGCTTACACACGCTATGTATGGGCATATAACGGTTGCGGCTATGTTACGCCGCTAACATTGACTAAAACTACAACTGTTTGCTCATTTACATGCGGATCATCTATCACCATTAACCATGTGGCTACCGGAATGCCAGGAGGGATAGCCCCGGTTACTAAAACAGTTACTTATGGCACAGTTAACAATATACCCGGAGAACTTACAAAATGCTGGATCACCAGTAATCTTGGCGCCGACCATCAGGCAACCGCCGTCAACGATGCCACCGAACCTTCGGCAGGCTGGTACTGGCAGTTTAACCTGAAGCAGGGGTACAAGCATGATGGAACGATAAGAACGCCAAATACCGAATGGATAACTGGCATAAGTGAAGACCTTGACTGGGAGGCTGCCAACGACCCATGTTCCCTTGAGCTTGGCAGTGGCTGGCGGATCCCTACCAAGACAGAATATGACAATGTAATTGCATGGGGTGTATGGGCGAACTGGAATGACCCGTGGAGCTCCGGATTAAAAATGCATGCTGCCGGGCAATTAACTTCCAGTAGCGGTTACATACAATTACGCGGCTCAGGTGGCTACTATTGGACCAGTATGCATTCCAGCAATTCCTATAGCTATTTTTTTCAGACATATAGCACTGAAGTAAAAACGTCTTCCTCCAGCAAATCGGGGGGCTACACACTACGTTGCATCAAATAGTGTTTGTGCCCAGTCTTTACCTTTTATTCAATAAATAATTCCATCCTCTAATGTTTTAAACATGAAAATTCAAATCAAACTAATCTGTATAGCTTTATTGGTAATTATGTCATCTTGTTCAACATTATTAAAAGGATATATCAGACTCGACCCTCAAAAAGATGAATTATTGGCTACTCAACAAATCAAAGATTTTATGAAGATCAACAACAATCCTAGCATTGTTTTAAGAGTGCCATCCTCTGAAGCACAATCCAAACAGGCGGATCTCAATGATTATGTTTATAATGGTATAGAAAAAGAACTTACACTGGCCGGTTTCAAAGTAAAAGACAGAGAATTGTCGAATGAGGCAATGGATAAATCATCAGGGAAAGATCAACAAAATAAAAAATTAATTGGTATTGATCTTATTTTGGAGGTTGTACGGATCGAAAACAATAAAAAATATAGTACCAATACTGTTTACAGAAAAAACGGGAAAGAAAAAATCTTACACGATTATTATTCAATCGCAAAATTTGGGGCACTCGTTGAATTAAAAATAGTCATAGTTAAGAACAATGAATATGGAGGCAGTTTTTCATTCAACTATACGCCATGTCCTCCTGAAAATACAAATTGTAACTGCATTGTTGCTTTTAAGGATGTGCCAGATCGTGTATATCCGACTATTAGCTTCTGCAATAAAAAATCATATACAGTATTCGATAATGTTGATAAAAGCACAGTCGAAGAATTGGCGCGTAATGGTGTAAAAAAAATGATGGAAGAAATTCGCAAATAAAAACAAATTTTTTATTAATTAACACTAAATCATTTATGCTATGAAAAAAGTACTAATTGTCAGCTTGATAATTGTTGGCTTAACCGGTGGCGTTTTTACAATGACGTCTTTCAAATCCGCACCTAATGAGCATAGTTATATTATTGTTCGAACAGTTGAAACTCAATATAAAGGTTTCGGGAAAATTCTTGTATCAGATGGAGTTACCATTATTAAGACAATTGAGTTGGAGAAAATGTTTCTTAAATCCGCCAAAGTAACCGAGAACTTTTTAAGGATCGCCAACGCATTAGAAGAAGTTAGAAGCCAGGGATATACTTTAATTTCTTCTAATAGTGCTGGAGGCTATGAATACCTTGTAACGAATTATATTTTTCAAAAATAATCACTATTGTCCGACTAATAACCAATCGAGTAGGTAGGGGGGCTCCCTACCTCTCATCCTACTGTGGCGTCAAGAAGTCTCTTAACAAAGCAAGGTTTTAGAATTTGAGCCTTTAATTTGAGCCTAATCCGAAAAGGAAAC
>JBAXRP010000220.1:0-7464 GCA_037131145.1 Bacteroidota bacterium | reverse complement strand
CAAACAAAGAAAAACATGGGATCGATTTTCATCAGGCACAGCATTTATGGCTGGACCCGGAACGAATAATTGTTCCTGCAACAACATTGAATGAAATACGGTATTTATATGGTTGCAAGGTATAATGGCGCTTATTGGTCGGCAATTTACACCGTCAGAGGGGAAGAAATACGCATCATTTCCGTACGAAAATCAAGACAAAATGAAAAAGAAATTCATCAACGCTGAAGAGTTTGATACTCGGTTTGACCAGGTTGAAGATATTATTGAATACCTGGATGTGGGGAAAGCTGAACGTCCCGGTTTAAAACAACGACGGGTGAGTGTTGATTTTCCTGCCTTGATGATCCAGGAACTTGACCGGGAAGCCTCACGCCTGGGCATTACCCGACAATCGGTAATTAAATTCTGGATTTCCGAGAAACTCAATCCAGATGTAAGTGTTAAGTGTTAAGCGTTAAGGGTTAAGTTCATTCGAAATTCGTTATTCGTTATTCGTTATTCGTTATTCGATATTCATTAAGTGTTAATTGTTAAGTGATTTGGCAATTGGAATCAGGAGATAACCATCATGGCAAGGTTGTAATGTTACAACATTCCGTGTGTTCTCAGTATTTATGCCAAATCCGAATGTTTTTTTGAGTAATCGCGAAGGATTGTCAAAAAGTTGCGGGTTTTTTCTTCTGCATTCGAAGCTTGTTACAAAGCCGGTTGCATGGCAGTGCGCTGATCCCAGATCATATATCCAAGCATGAACATGAACAGAGTGATTAAAATGCCAAACCCCCAGAAAAAAAGTGTTTTTATGTCGTCCAGTTGCCTTTGCTGACTTTCAAACTTCGCTTCAAGTCTGGCATCTAGTGCAGTAATCCTTGCCTCGGTCAGTATAGCACGGTCACGATCTGCCAAGGTATAAGGCACTACAACCTGCTGTTCCTGTGCCAAAGACGAAAGGTTCAACAAGATCAGTAATAACAGACATGAACATACAAAAGCTCTCATATTTGTGAATTTGGAACGAAATTACAATTTATTTTTGATTTGTTTGCAAGGCGGAAAAAGAAGGGTTAAGTGTTAAGTGTTAAGTTCATTCGATATTCGATATTCGATATTCGATATTCGATATTCATTAAGTGTTAAGTGTTTACTTTTCAAACAGTTTAAAAATACCGATGATTTTAAGGGTGAGGAAGAGGTTGAAATAGCTTTGGGAATTGTTTTCAACATGCCGGTAGTTCTCGTATGCGATGAATTGCATGCCGAGGTTTGCATGGAGCCAGGTTTTGGGGAAGAAGGTTACGTAAATTGTTGAACTGAGGGCGTTCTGGCTGACGCCAATGGGGAATTTTGTTTTTTCGGCGATAAACGAACACTGGAGATCCTGGGCGCGCTCTCTTTCGCCTTTCAATTCAAGGTTTAGGATAAATAGGGTTACCTGAAAGCAATCTTTGCCGATAGAAAAGTTTTCTACCCTATTTTTAGGGTATCCGAGGCTTGTCACTCTCTCAGAGTTTAACCCAACTTGCGTATTAGAATCCTCAACTTGGGATTTGACGGGCTTTTTTTCGAAGGTATTTTCGGGGAACACGAATTTTTTAGTATTCTGATATGTAACCCTTTTGTAAACTTAGACAATTATTTCTTTTGTTTATTTAGAATGATTATAAACTATACGTCTTTTCGGGGACTACAAAGCACATTTAAAAATATTATACTTGATTATCAGATATATATAAAATGATGCAAGAAAAATATTTTAAGTTGAATTTGTTATATTATTGATTATATGCACTTTATGAAATTATGGTTTTTTCACCCCGCGCCTCAGGGTGCAAGTTGGGTTAAGTTCAATAAGGTATTTATATGCCAGTAAAACCCGGATATATTTACCTTCATGCCTTATTTCATCGGACTGGGTCAATGTAATGATAGTTCCTTCTATCTATTTTGAAAAAAATTATTGCATCTATAAGTCCTTTTTGTTCCCTGACTGTATTATCAATAGTAACCGCTGGATAGCCCGATATTTCGTCGTTCGTCGTTCGTACTTCCCCGTAAGGTTAGGCCGCCTTCTGCACGAAGATGTCGCCATTACTGCCATGTTCGTAGGCATAGAGCGCCAGACCCCACCGCGTCTTCGAGGGTCATCATGTAGCGCGTCATATCGGGATCGGACAGCGTTCTATTTTATTATCCTCATGAAAATCTGCGAGAAAAACCACACGCCCGGCCACCACGCCCACAAGGTTTGCCAGAAGATCGTTGATGTTATATGCCCTCCACGAGATGAAATACTGGATCCCTTCGGCCACCATGAAACGGGAACAAGTACGAATGAACAGGAATGACGAGTGACGAATTTAAGGACGAATGGTGATTTACGAATTTAGAATTTACATCCAACTACCGTGAAGATAAGCACTTATGGTTGGAGGTGATATCGCATTATTCAAACAAATCAGAGTGTGATCCGGCTCGAACAAGTATCACGGTTTTTTTAGAATTGTTTTGAAGCCATATGATTAATAAATCAGGCAGCATATGGCATTCCCAGTGTCTTGCATAATTACCCCTGAGAATATGAGGTCTGTTTTTAGAAGGTATAGAAGAATGACCCCCGGATTCAATAATCATAACCATTTGTCTCAATGATTCAAAATCACTGGTTGACCTTTTTTTAATCAGTCGTAAATCCTTTTTAAATTGACTGGTATAAGAAAGCTGAAACATTGTCAAATCAGGTCAAAAAGTTCATCAACACTTTTTGCTTTTTTTACAAGCCCCTTTTCCGCATCATCCATCGCTTTTAATGTGGAAGAATTCGGTGTGCCGGGCTCACATATTTTAATACCCTTATCCGATTTTGACAACTCTTCAATCAGTCCAAGCAAATACTTTGCTTTTTTACTTCTGGTTGTAATTCTAACTGTAACCGTACTCATTTTAACATTTTTTACAAAATTACAAGAAAAAAACACTAAAACTCTTTGAAATGGTAAAACAGACAAGTATAGAACACTGATGACACTGATTTGACAGATCAACATAGATAAGGATAGAACACTGATGACAGATATCTGACAGATCAACACAGATAAGGATAGAACACTGATGACACAGATCTGACTGATCAACACAGATTTCATCGATTTTTTTTAATCAGTGTAAATCTGTTCAATCAGTGTCATCTGTGTTCTATTCCTTTGTCACCTGTGTTCTATTAATTGGCATCTGTTCCACTCTTTTATCATCAGCGTTCTATCTCATTTTCCTCATGAAAATCTCCGGGAAAAACCACGCACCCGGGCACCACCCCCACCAGGTTTGCCAGAAGATCGTTGATGTTATACGCCCTCCAGGTGATGAAATACTGGATCCCTTCGGCCACCAGCGCCAGAAGTACCCCCGCCATCAGGGACCACAGGAACCCGCTGCGGTAACCGATCCTTACCAGAAACGCGAAGGGTAAAAACTGCACCGCGTGAACCCAGTAGTCGCCCCGGATGCGGATGAGGGTGATATTGCTCAGCGACCCACTCGAATTCAAAGGCAAAACCGCCAGCAGCATCACCACAAGCACATAAGCCCAAACAACGTATTTGCTGAATATCAAGCTTTTCCAGACAATGAGGACTTACTATCGCTTTTTAAGCGTTATCCGGTACTACAGATATCGTCTGCATCAAAAAGTAAGGCGCTGCCGGCAGGGTTTGGTGGTTTTGTCATGACAAATATGACTTTAATAACTTTTTTATTCCGGATAAAAGGCAGTTGGGTTATTTTCTTATCGAGTTGGCGTTCAATTTCTGGTATATCAGGATTTTGGGACCATTTTACTTCTCCTATTAGAAGTGTAGTCCGATCCAATGTTTGTGAGACCACATCCATTTCCATTGGTTTTCCATCGGTTCCGTGACCCCACCAGCGCATGCCCGGCATAAAACGTTCCCCATTGACATCCAAAAAGGGAAGACTTTTCCTGCACTCTTCTTCCCATATCTGAGATATATAGATTCTATAACGTGATCTTACTTCTTTCCAAACCATATCCTTCAAACCAGCGCCCAAAAGACTGGTGTTCGGAACCACAAAGGAAAAATAGAAGTTCAGAAAGGAGTCATTGATTTTATACAGACTTCTTTTGGTTGATTTTGAGGTTTCTCCAAAAGGGATCTCCCTTCGGATATATCCAAGATCGGTAAGAAATGTGAGGATCCTTGAGAGTTGTGTGGCTGGCTTATTGAGTCTCGCTGCAATTTCGGACAACCGGTTACAACCTCCGGCAATCAGGCTGACTATGGAAAACGCCTGCACAGCCGTTCGCATCTCGTCAGCAAACAAACGTTCCGGTTCATCGTGCAGAATTCCATATTGATCCAGAACATGGTACAGAACAGCCTGTTCAAAGGAGGCTTCCTGCTTACGGATTTCCCAATACCTGGGAACACCGCCCCATACACCGAATTCCCCGACAGCTTCCTGAGCAGGAAGTTGCAAATAAGCTGCAAGGTTAGACATGGTCATTGGTCCAATCCTTAAGATCTCATCAGATCGTCCGTATAGCGGAGAATTGCTTTTGATGGCTATTCCTTCCATCATCTGTTGCGAAGATCCGCAAAGTACCAGGTGAAAATTCAACCTGTCCCGTTCGTCCATAAGCTTTTGTATTATGGAGGGCAACTCCGGACTGTTTTTCACCAGATACGGAAACTCATCAAGGCACAGGGTTATTCTTCTCTGTAGTGTGCGGTTAAAACTGAGGAACAACGTTTCCCAATCAGGATAGATAACCCTGTCGAACCCATCGATAAAGGAACTTATCAGCTTCGCCAGGGCATAAATCTGCAATGGCTGCTCACGCAAATCAGCGGTGAACATGATCGAATCTGAATTTAACACTTCCCGTAAAAGGGCTGATTTGCCACACCGACGGCGACCATAAACCACGATAAGTTGCGGTTTTTCCTTAGCAAAGGCACGGGTTAGCCTGAGTTTTTCATTTTCCCTGTTAACAAACATCGGGATGGAGTATATATTATGCCTGACAAAGATAATGTTTGTCAAGCATAATTATTGCATTTTAATGATTGGCAGATGTAAAAAAAGTACGAAGTACGAAGTGACGGAAACCGTTGGGGCACGCGATACTTCGTACTTCGTCTCATCCCTCGTCCCCTACTTCCCGCAATCCCTCCTTATCCCCTCCAGCTTTAGCAACAACTGCTTCGTCTCCCCGAGGTTGAGCTGATGGGTGTTGTGGGAGTTGTATTCGTTTGAGACCTGGTAGAGATCGAGCAGGGAAAGAGGCCATGGTTTTCAAAACCTTAAATCAGACAGCTTTTTTAACCCCTCCCTGATGGAAAATGAGGATGTTATAACGTAGTCATTAAATCGAGAAATTCCTTTCTACCCATTTCCAAATGCCGTAAAACTTGTTTAACAATAAATTCCGGAACTGGATCTATGTGGGTTTGAATTGTAATAGGACGATCAAGATCTATTCTTGACCATTTTTATTGTCCTCCCCGTCCTTTCGTATCTTTTATAACTTTCAATCCTTGTGATTCAAGAAATTTCCTGAAATCCCTGATTGAAATATTGGACAGTTTCCTTGTGGACATATCACCGGGATAAATATCAGGCGTTTACTGGTATTCCTACTTCCTGATGATATGTGGTAACGGAATACCTGTTAAAAATATCTGACACATAACCTTTATCTTTAATTATAGAGGTGATGCTGGGTGCAAGAATTCTTTTTCGCGGTTTTAGACCTGAACCCATTTGCCAGCCGAGTTTAGTCAGCACCCTGGTCAAGGTCTTCTTTCTAACGGTATAATCAATAAAGTCTTCAAAGACAATTTCAAATGATTTCTTTGCAGATTCAAAATCAGTTCCATATCCCGAAAGGTCCAGATGAGGAGAATAAATAAAATGCACCCTGTTTTCATCCTCAAAATAAAACAATAGAAGTCGAACCTTGATGGCATTGGTTCTAAATTGAAATTGTCCTTCAAAAATATATCGTGACATGATTTGGTGAATCCATTTCTTTTACAAAATTAATCATTTCTCACATTTGGCTATAAAAATCTTACGGATTATCCGAATTGTACCACTCCGGCTTCTGCAACAACCGCTTCATCTCTGTTAGATCGACCGGAGTTGTATTCGGCGATGGTGGAGAAGTTGGAAGCTGCCTTAGGAGACCAGGTCAACTTTGCAATGCAGTTGCCGAATGTAAGGGGGGCAGGTAAAAAGGTAAAGTGGTAAAACGGTAAGGTGGTAAAGTGGTAAAACGGTAAAATCAGCTCGTGGGAGGTTTGATAGCAGTCGTCGTCCCTCGTCTTTCGTCCCTCGTCCCTCGTCTTTCGTCCTACGTTCCGCAATACCTCCTGATCCCATCCAGCTTCAGCAGCAACCGCTTCGTCTCTGCGTGATCGAGCTGATGCGTATTGTCGGAGTTGTACTCGGTGATGGTGGAGAGAGCGGAGGCGCCTTCGGAGAAGTATTTGCCGTAGTTGAGATGGCGGGTGCCGATTATATTTCACCGGAAAGCTTTAACACGCTATTGATCAGATTATCCGACAAGTAAATATCTTTCTTCTTCATTTGTTCAATTGCATGTTTCATATAGACCGGATATCCCTCTTTTTTTGCTCTGAGCAAAATACCAAGGGAACCGGTAACATTCAGGTTGAATAAGCGGGCAACCCTTCTTCCGGTGGTTTCATCAATACAAACGGTGTCGATTTTCTTTATTAAAGCCAATTGAATAACCGAAGCTTCACCAGAATCCAAGGTGTTTTGTAAAATTGGAGGTAGTAATAATGGTCGCGAAGGTACAATTAAAAATGTGGCTTCATTAAATTCTGAGACACCAAACCGACTTGAACCATAACCGGTTATCTCTTTTTTTACTTCGAAAGGAACAAAAACCTGCCGGTATAGATCATGGAGTATAGAAAGACTACCCTGGGCTGCAATAATGGCAAGTAAAGGACCCGTATTAATAACAATATCTTTCGAATCAGGCATTTTTAAAATCATCATAAATTTCATCAGTCTCGATATCAATCATATCGACACCGTATTGGTGCAGAGAGAGAAGAAATGAAACCCGGTCAATCCCCACAAGTGATGCAGCCATTCCCGAGGATAATTTCTTAAGCTCAAAAAGTTTGACAGCCATTGCCATAACAGCTTCTTTTTCAAATTGTTTACTGGATATTTGAAGGGCATCCGGCAACTTTGATGGGTACGGTATTTTGAGCAAATTATTCATGCGATGATTAATTTCTTGTTACAAACTTACATAATAAATTACTTTCATACGCGCACCTCATAAAAATCAATTGGATTTTAGAGGAATATAAAACGGTAAAACGGTAAAGTGGTAAAACGGTAACATCAGCTCGTGGGAGGTTTGATAGCAGTCGTCGTCCCTCGTCTTTCGTCCCTCGT
>JBAXRP010000219.1:0-7596 GCA_037131145.1 Bacteroidota bacterium | reverse complement strand
CCCCTGACCCCCTTCCCCAAAAAGACCCCTTCCCCCCTGACCCCCTTCCCCAAAAAGGGAAGGGGGAGAAAGATTTTCACAGAAGGCCTTCTCTAAAAAAGGGAAGGAGAAGATAGAAGGAATTCAGGATGTGTTCTCTTTTATCAACATTTCCAGCGTAGTGTTTTCCAGTTTTTCAAAGGTATTATCCCTGATTTCCTTAAACACTTTTCGAATGTTGCAGGCAGTCTCATCTTTGCAAAATTCACACGATTGATAAGCTTTTTCTGAAACACATGATAACAGCGCGATAGGTCCTTCAAATTGTCGGACAATTTCAGCGAGGTTTACATCTTTGGGGTGACGTAAAAGGAAATAACCGCCCGACTTCCCCAGTTTACTTCCAAGGATCCCCATTTTCTTCAGTTCAAGCAAAATATTTTCGAGGAACCGCTGAGGCAGTTTTTCGCTATTCGCGAGGTCGCTTATCAAAATTATCCCATTTCCGTATTCACGGGCAAGCCTTGTAAGCGCAACCATTGCATATCTTGTTTTTTTTGAGAGCATATAAAACCAATTATCCGTTTTTACTGATTTCTTTTAACTTATTCATATCTCTGATGATAATTTTCTTCCCTTCAAAAGCAATTAGCTCTTCCTTATTGTATTTGGATAGAACCGAAATCACATTTTCGTGCGAACATGCAGCAAATTCTGCAATCTCCTTGCGCGAAAGCGTAAATTCATATTCCGAATTTCGATAAACATTTTCCCACAGAAAGATTAGAATATCAGCGATGCGTCCATATACATGATTATGGGCGAGGCTGATAAAATTGAAAATGGAAGCCTGAAACATATCCGATGAACGTTCAACAAGCGATAATAAAAACTTTCCATGATTCTCAAGCAAACCAAGTACTTTCCGGCTGTCGAGAAAGCAAATATCACAATCTTCTACGGCGACAATTGAAAAAATATTCTTCTCCCTGAAAAATAAATTCGCCTGTCCAATCAGTTTAGGACCGGAAACTACCGTCATGATGTAACACTTTTTAGCATCCTTCTCATAAGTAAATTTTACGATTCCTTTGTGAAGAAAACCAATACTTGTTGAATTGGCGCCCTGTTTCAAAATCACTTCTCCTTTCTTGAAATGCAACTGATCGGCGCTTCCACATATACTCCCACGTTCCTCTTCGCTAAGAAATGCGCTGGTAAAAGTATTTAAAAAGCAAGTTTTGCAGTTAAACAATTTGTAGGCGTCTCCGACTGATTCCATATTTTTTTATCCTCCTGTATATAAAATTTAATATCTCAATATTGAATAATCGTGACAAATGTACACTAAATCGGTGAACATAGTGTATAAATTTGTAAAAAAAATATTTGACACATGGAAGTAAATAAAATTACCCTTTTCGGAGGATATGGAAAAGACGGTTCTGAAGAGAAAGTGAAGGAATTCAGCATGGAAGTTGGCGACATTGTAAGTATTGTGGGACCAACTGGTTGCGGAAAAACCACCCTTATAAACGACATTGAACTTTTTGCCAATCAGAACACTCCGTCGGGAAGGCGGGTAGCCATTAATGATGAACCGGTTCCGGAGGATTTCATTTTCGATCCGTCGAACCATCCGATTGCGCTGATTTCACAGCACACGAATTTTCTGAGCGATCTTCCGGTAGAGGAATTTCTGACAATTCATGCAACCGTGCGTGGAGCCAAAGACGTTGAATCAATTATCACCGAGACTCTCAACTTTGCCAACGAACTCACCGGCGAGGCAATTATGAGAGACATTGGCATGACGGAATTGTCGGGCGGACAAACCCGTTCGCTGCTAATTGCCGATGCTGTGGTTATTGGAAACTCACCTATTATATTATTGGATGAAATTGAAAATGCGGGAATTCATCGCACCAAAGCGCTTGAACTGTTAAAGAGATATAAAAAAATATTCGTCTTTGTCACGCATGATCCATGCATTGCGCTGATGTCGGATTTCAGAATAGTAATGAAAAACGGAGCGATGCAACAAATGATTGCTACCCGTCAGGAGGAGAAAAGGGTTGTTGGTAAAATGAAGCAGATAGACGACATGATGCTCGACTTCAGACAGATTATCAGATCGGGCGACGAACTCACCGAATCCTTGTTCAATGAGAATTTCAAAGTATTAACCTTTTAATTAAATAATATGAAACTCGTAATTTTTGCCGGTCCGCCAACATGCGGTAAAACAACCGTTATCAGGCAGGTTTTGAAGCGAATGATTGCAAGGCAGATCAAACCCGCCTATCTGAAAATTGATGTTCTTTATGCCGACGATGACAGCATTATTGCAAAAGAGTTTGGAATCCCGGTTAAGAAGATCTATTCAGGCGAGTTGTGTCCCGACCATTGCAATGTCGTGGTTCTCGATGAAGCTGTAGAATGGGCTGAAAAATCGGGCGCCAGTTACCTTTTTGTGGAAACAGCCGGGTTGTGTCTTCGCTGCTCGCCTTATGTTGAAAACTCACTCGGTATTGTTGTCCTCGAAGCAACCAGCGGCATGAACCTGCCAAGAAAAATTGGTCCGATGCTCACGCTTGCCGACATTAGCGTAATTACAAAAATTGATCTCATTTCGCAGGCTGAACGAGAGGTATTTCGTTACCGCGTGCTTGAATCTGCAAAGGGAATAACAGTAGTGGAAAGCAACGCGCTCTATGGAATCGGCATAGATCCCATAGTAAAACATATTCTGAAAACTCCTGATGTAGAGTTTCCGATGTTCCTCCGTGGAAATCCACCGGTTGGAACCTGCACAATTTGCGTAGGCAAAAAAGAGATTGGCGCTAAGAACCATTTTGGCGTTCTTCGCACCCTTGACCATGAACTTTTTTATGTTGGCGAATAACAATAAATATGATGAAAAATAGCATTTACCTCGACAATGCAGCAACAACCTGTCTCGATGAACGGGTGTTGAAAGTGATGATTCCATGTTTTTCAGATGTTTATGGAAACGCATCGAGCCTGCATCATTTTGGCGCGCATGCCAAGGCGATTCTGGAAAATTCGAGAACTACAATAGCCCGGTGTATTGGGGCGAATTCCGATGAATTATACTTCACCTCCGGCGGAACGGAATCCAATAACTGGGCGTTAAGGGGCGTCGCCGGGGCAAACCGCCATAAGGGACGACATATCATCGTTTCCGCCGTTGAGCATGACTGTATTTTAAATACTTGCAACCAACTTTCAGAGGAAGGATTTTTTATCACTTACCTTCCGGTTGATTCCGATGGAATAGTTGACATTGCCGCGCTGAAGGAAGCGATAAATCCTAAAACGATCCTGGTTTCTGTGATGCATGCAAACAACGAGATTGGAACGATTCAACCGATTGAAGAGATTGGCAGAATTTGTAAAAACCACAATATTTATTTTCATTCTGACGCCTGCCAGTCGTTTGGAAAAATTCCTGTTGATGTGAACCTGGCTCATGTTGATCTGCTCACAATCAATGCGCATAAAATCTATGGACCCAAAGGCGTGGGCGCCTTGTATATAAGGAAAGGAGTAAACATTATTTCGCTTTTACAAGGCGGCGGGCAGGAAGCCGGTTTACGTTCCTCCACTGAAAACATTCCTGGCATCGCTGGTTTTGCCAAAGCAGCCGAACTATGTATCCAGGAAATGAAAGGCGAAGGAAAACGATTATCCTTCCTCAGGGAAAAACTGGTCAGATTCATTTTTGCAAATTATGAAAGCGCCTATATCAATGGTCATTCCGAAAAACGGTTGCCGGGGCATCTGAGCTTTAGTTTTCATGGGCTCGAAGGCGAAACAATCAGACTGCTTCTTCTTCTCGATGATATTGGAATTGCTGTATCAGCCGGTTCGGCATGCTCTTCCAACGACAAATCGCACCATGCTTCGCATGTATTGCAGGCAATCGGACTTAATCCGTTTGAGGCGCGAGGCGCCATCAGGGTGAGCATGGGGCGGTTTACCACTGAAAATGATTTGGATATTTTCACCGGTTCATTATCACAGGCAATTAACAGCCTTACTTCAATATTTTCAATATCTACGCATTAAACCAACAAAAATTATGGAAACAGCAGTAAAAGAGAGTAAAACATTTGAGCGGTTGCCGCAACTGAACTGTGGCGTTTGCGGTTATAAAACCTGTGATGAATTCGGATTTGCAGTTGATAACTCCGAAACCTCAATTAAAATGTGCATCCACCTGAAGACCAACGGATCGGAAACAAAAAGCATGTTAAACTGTATTGAATGCAAAACTGCCAGTCAGATGGGTGAAAAAATGGGTTGGAAAGATCATCTGAAACGCGATTTTGATTTTATCCTCGATTGTTTTGAAAATGAGCCGGGACCAAGGGAAACGGTTTTGCCATACAATCCTCTGCTTACAAAAGAGCTTGGGGTTAAAAAAGGCGATGTTATGATTGGACGACCAATGGGCATGTCATGTGGTTGCCCAATTACTCATTGCGGCGTTGTCACCGACGCCGACCCTCGAAACGGCGTAATCAACTGGTGTGTTACCGGTCCGCTCAGACCCAGATCGGAAGGTTTCATTGACATCGGTTACTATATCGCCCAGGGTTATGAAGGAATCATCAAAGAATCGAAGGAGAAAATTGAACTGGGTCGCAGGTATTGGTTTATGCCCCGCCGATGCATGTTGCAATGGAGGCACAGCGGATTGGTTAACGCTGTTACCAAACTTCCCGATGGCAGTTATAAAGTCAGAATTGAAGGGTTGTTCATTGGGTAGGTGAACTTTGGACGCCAAAATATAGCGCCCATTACAGCCCGGTATATCAGTAACTTGAATTGCCACGATCCTAAGGTCGTGGCAATTCTATATTAAACGCCTACCGGGGTTAAACCCAAAATCAATAGTTTTTAGACTGAACGCATCATTTTTTTGATAAAAATAAATAATGATTATCTTTACGAAAATTTTAACATCTACTCACATGTCAAACAAAGTTACGAAATCAGAATTTATTGAGGTTAAAAAAACCAAGGACACCATTATTGAGTACTCAAACGGTGAAGTAACAATATTTTGGCAGCCTGAAAAATGCATTCACTCTGCTAATTGCCTTCTTGGATTGCCGGAAGTATTTAATCCGAAAAAGAAACCATGGATCAATGTTCATGCCTCAAACAGCAAAGAGATCATGAGGGTTATTGATACATGTCCCTCTCGTGCAATCACCTATCTGAAAAGTGCAAAATTTGTCACATCCAAACCTCGCGAAACCCCTAAAAAGAAAGCAAAATTTGCCAGGATTCAGATCACAAAAAATGGTCCCGCGTTGGTTACCGGTAATTTTATTGTTCGCGACGCCATGAAAAAGAAGATTCAAATCGAAGGAGAAATTGCCGCTATTTGCTGTTGCGGTCAAAGCAGGAAAAAACCATTTTGCGACGGAAGTCATATTACTGTCGGCTCAACTGATTAGTTTTCTCATGGGATTACCGGTGATAAATCATTTATCCAGCGTTACAGATAATATTTATACAATACCTTAATTATGATCCTTGGAATTTTAAAAGAATCGGGGAATGAAAAACGTATTGCCCTGCTCCCCGAATCAGTTGCAACGCTGATTAAAATGATGGTGACTGTATATGTTGAAACAGAAGCCGGGAATGGCTCATTTGCTTTTGACGCCGATTATGTAGCTGCTGGCGCAAAAATCTTATCCAAAGAGGATGTCATCAGGCAATCCGACATACTGATTAAGATCAATCCCCCTACCGAAGGTGAGCTTGCGCAAATGAAAGAAAAGACAGTTTTACTTGCCGTTCTAAACCCCTTTTTCAACAAAGACCTGATTTTCGGACTTGTTCAGAAGGACATTACCAGCTTTAGCCTCGACGTTATTCCCCGCACTTCAAGAGCGCAATCAATGGATATTTTGTCTTCAATGGCTACAGTTGCAGGTTATAAAGCGGTACTGACTGCTGCCAATTCGTTACCAAAATTTTTCCCGATGTTTATGACAGCGGCAGGAACCATTACTCCGGCAAAGGTGTTAATTCTCGGCGCCGGCGTTGCCGGTTTGCAGGCTATCGCCACCTCGCGGAAACTTGGAGCCGTGGTTGAGGTTTTCGACGTCAGGGCGGCTGTAAAGGAAGAGGTAGTTGGTCTTGGCGGTAAATTCGTGGAAGTGGAAGGCGCTGTTGATGATAAAACCGCCGGCGGGTACGCCGTTGAACAGGGTGAGGATTTTAAAAAACGTCAGGCACAAGCAGTTCATAACCATGCAGTAAAATCGGATGTAGTAATATGCACTGCGCAAATCCCTGGAAAAAAGGCGCCGGTGTTATTGAAAAAAGAGACCGTTGAGACCATGAAACCGGGATCGGTGATAATTGATCTTGCTGCATCAACAGGTGGGAACTGTGAATTGACCCGGAATGATGAAACTATTTTTCACAATGGCGTCAGGATTATCGGTAATTCGCACTTCGCGGTTGATATGCCTACCGATGCGAGCAAGATGTTCGGTAAAAACGTAATCAACTTCCTGAAGCTGATGATAAGCCCCAAAGGAGAATTTAAACTAAACTGGGAAGATGATATTGTGAAGGGCGCTTGTGTTACCCATAACAAGGAAGTTGTTCATGAAAGAGTGAAAGCAGTGATAAACGCCTAAAAGTTAAGATATGAATGCCCCCATAATCAATCTGATCAATCTACAGTTTTTTCTTGAAAACAGAGAAGCCATTTTCATCATTATCTTATCAATTTTCCTTGGAATTGAGGTAATTTCACATGTGCCGTCGGTTTTACATACGCCTTTGATGTCGGGTGCAAATGCCATTCACGGGGTCGTGATCATCGGCGCTATCATCGTAATGGGGCATGCCACAAATATACTTTCGATGGCGCTCGGATTCATCGCGGTAATACTGGGCACACTAAATGTAGTGGGCGGTTTTGTGGTGACAGATCGCATGCTCGAAATGTTCAGAAAAAAGAAAAAACAGCAATAATTCTTTATCATGGAAACGATTGTTACGCTGACCAAAAACTTCGATTATTCCGGCTATATTTCAATTCTTGAGATATCATACATACTTGCCTCCGTCCTTTTCATTCTGGGACTTAAGAAGCTGGGACATCCCGAAACAGCCCGAAGCGGGAATCTATGGGCTGCAGCAGGTATGGGACTTGCTATTCTGTTTACCATCCTTTTTCATAAAACCCGTCTGGATGATGGAACCTTCGAGGGAATCCACAATATTGGCTGGATCGTTGCAGCCCTTATTATTGGCTCAATAATCGGTTGGTTTGCAGCAAAAAAAGTGAAAATGACTGCTATGCCTCAGATGGTGTCGCTTTTTAATGGAATGGGAGGCGCATGCGCGGCGCTAATCTCGCTGATGGAATTTCCAAAAATGCAAAATCATCTTGCTGTGCAACAAGTTACGAGCATGTTAAACGGCGAAGCGCTGGCAATTTTACTTGGACTTACAATCGGCGGCGTTTCTTTTGCGGGAAGTATGATTGCTTTTGGCAAACTTGACGAACGGATTGGGGACTTTAAAAGTCCTGTACTTCGTTATATCAACCTCTCG
>JBAXRP010000218.1:0-7673 GCA_037131145.1 Bacteroidota bacterium | reverse complement strand
CATCCGTGTTTTCAGGATCAATGCCGAAAGGAAAATTCACCAAAGTGTGGAATGGAACCGGAGGCAATGGAAGCTTGGGCAACGCCGGAGTTTACCTGATTCGTTTCACCGCCACAGGTCAATCGGGTAAAACGGTAAAGAAATATGCGAAGGTGGTTATGATAAAGTGAAAAAGCGCTAAACCTGAAACCTGAAACCTGAAACCTGAAACCTGAAACCTGAAACCAAAATAACAATGAAACTATTGGCAGTGTTAAAAAAATTTAAGGTTTGATAAAGATAAGAGTATTTATAAGCAGCGTGCAAAGTGAGTTTGCCGAAGAACGTCGGGTTTTGTTCGATTATCTTTCAACGGATGCCCTTCTGGGCAGATTTTTCGATCCATTTATCTTCGAAAATCTGCCCGCAGGCAATCATTCTGCTTCTGAGGTGTTCCTTGACCAGGTTAGGCATTGCGATATTTATCTGGGACTTTTTGGAAAAGCATATGGCAATGAAAATGCCGATGGTGTTTCTCCAACCGAACTGGAGTTTGACCATGCCTGCCTGCATTTTAAAACCAGGTTGATTTTTCTCAGCAATCATGAACCTTCAAAAAGACAGTCTAAACAAACTGCTTTCATTATAAAGGCTGAACAGGTCATTGTACGAAGGCAGTTTACAACTGTTTCCGATTTAAAAGCTGGTGTCTATGCCTCTTTAATCAGGTATTTAGAAGAAAAAGAATTTATCAGGAGCAGTCCCTTTGATGCAACATTTAATCTTTCAGCTAATATTAATGATTTAGAACAGGAAAAAATTTCTGAGTTTTTACACATAGCCAGGGCAAAAAGAGGTTTTCCGCTTTCTGCCGAATCTTCACCTGAAACTGTTCTTACTCATCTGAACTTATTAGACAATGGTCGCATCAGCAATGCAGCAATTTTATTATTCGGCAAGCAACCTCAGCGTTTTTTCATCAGTTCAGAAATAAGATGCGCTCATTTTCACGGAATTGAAATTGTAAAACCAATTCCTTCTTATCAGGTATATAAAGGGGATGTCTTTCAATTGGTCAATCAAGCGGTCGATTTTGTATTATCTAAAATTGATGCTGCATTGGGTACGCGGGATTTAAGTCCCCAGGTTCCGGTGAATTATGAACTCCCGCCTGCGGCTGTTTCCGAAGCTATTGTAAACGCTGTCGCCCATCGTGATTATACCGGCAATGGCAGCATTCAGGTTATGCTTTTTAAAGACCGTCTTGAAATCCGGAATCCGGGTCATTTGCCTTTCGGATTAAGTACAGAAAAACTTCGTCAACCGCATAACTCCATACCGGCAAATCCATTGTTGGCAGAACCAATGTATCTCGAAGGTTATATCGAACGGTTTGGTACCGGAACAGGGGATATCATTCGTTTGTGTAAAGAAAAAGGATTGAAAGCGCCAGAATTCATTCAGGAAGAAGATTTTAAAACTATACTTTGGCGCACTTTAACTGATATTGAGGATGTTACTATAAACCCTACAGAACAAGCTGCCCGAAAAGCTGCCCGACAAGCTGCCCGAAAAGCTACCCGACAAGGTAATGAGGAAGTTAGTGGGGAAGTTAGTGGGGAAGTTGGTGGGGAAGTTGGTGGGGAAGTTAGTGGGGAAGTTGGTGGGGAAGTTGGTGGGGAAGTTGGTGGGGAAGTTGGTGGGGAAGTTGGTGGGGAAGTAGCAAAAGAAATTGTACGAGTAGTGCTGGTTATAGAACGAGAGACCAAGAGAACAGCAATACAAAACACTTTAAATTTAAAGAGTGATGATTATTTTAGAATTAATTACATAAATCCATCATTAGCAGCAGGATACATTGAGATGACCTTCCCTGAAAACCCCAATCATCCAAACCAACATTATCGACTGACGGCAAAAGGCATGAAATTGAAGAAAAAGCTTAAAAGATCGAAAGGTAAGAAGCAATGATAAAGAGTTTATTCGTGATAATTTTATTTCTGATCTTCACAGTAAAGGCTGGCATTTCACAAAATATCCTTGCCATGCGCGACGCTTCCTGTTTGCCCGGCGATACTGTCATATTATCCATGGAAATTAACAACCAGGATAAGTTCATTTCATTCCAATTTGACATGCAACTACCTGATAATGTAAGTTTCTCAGGATACTCAATCGGTTTGACAGCCCGGAGCGCCAACCATGTGGCGATTGGCAATATGGTTGGCACAAATCTGCTGCGCGTCTTTTCCTACTCTCCCAACAATGCCGCTTTTTCGGGAAATTCGGGCGTCATTCTGACACTGAAACTCGTTACCGGAGCAATAAGGGGCGCATTTCCGTTACCGCTTTCAAACGCCATCATTGGCGATAGTTTGTCTAAGAATATCATAACGGGGACGCAGAACGGTGTTTTGTCAGTTTACCCATTATCTGTACGCCCTTTGCCTGCTCCAAACGGATTAAAATTCAAACTTTATCCCAATCCTTGTAAGGAGCGACTATTCATGGACGTTATTTTATCGGAAGAATCAGAATTGACAATGGTAGTGAAAGATATGGCTGGTAAATCAGTTGCGTCATGCTATCTTGGAGATTTTAACCCGGGGTTCACGAAAATTCAAATACCGGAATATGCAACAACCATATTGGCTGATAATCAGGTTTACCAATTTTTGTTGATGGCTTCGACCAATACAGGTAAGAGCGCCCACTCATCTGAAATGATTGTAAACAAATATTGAAAATATCTATCAAATGAGCAAATATTTTAACAATCGGATTCTCATCTTTTTCCTGCTGATAATCCCGGTGAGCATGATGTCAGCCAACACAATGATTATCAGTTCGGCTACAATTGGTCCGTCACAAACATTCACACTGAACGTGAAGATAAATAATTCGGGGCAGTTTGTGGCATTTCAGTTTGACCTGGCATTACCATCGGGATTCTCATACGTGGAGAGCTCCGCTGCATTGAATACAACCAGAACCAATGGCCATTTGCTGAGCGCTGAGATCATCGCCGGTAATCAGCTCCGGGTACTCGGTTATTCCCAAACAAATGTTCCCTTTGCCGGCGATACCGGAACAGTGGTAGCCTTTCAGATTCAATCGGGGAAAATACCCGGAACCTTTCCCTTGTACTTGTTAACCCCGATTATTGGCGACGCCAACCAGGCCAATATACTCACCAACACAACCAATGGCTCTGTTACGGTACTTGCCCCGAATATCAACATACCGGTTTCTTCCATCAATTTTGACAGCACTGCCCTTGGATCGAGCACAACCCGCACCCTTATTATCCATAATACGGGAAATCAGCCTTTGAATATTACCTCAATTACGTTTTCCTCATCATATTTTTCAGTTGAAGGTAATGGCGCGTTTACCATACCTGCAGGTCAGTCCAGTTTTGTCACGGTTAAATTCATTTCCGTAGTCAAAGGCACATATACTAAAATCATGACGGTTTTATCAAACGATCCCGATCAGGGGAACATCATTGTAAACCTTCAGGCGATTGCCTTTGCCGTGAATGAACTACACGCCGGGAACCTGTCGGTCTTTTCTGGCAGACAGGGTTCTCTTACTTTCAGCATCAACAATATGGAACCCTTTACCGGGTTTCAATTTGATCTGCTTTTGCCATCGCCAATGACCTATGTTGAAGGATCGGCGGTTTTGAGTGGCAGGAAAACAAATCACATTGTTTCAGCGAGCATCATCTCTGGAAATAAACTTCGCGTTGTTGCCTACTCAGCCAACAAACAGGTCTTTTCAGGAAGCGGTGGAAACGTGCTTACTCTCAATTTTCTGGTTACCGGAACCGGTGGATACTATTCATTGAACCTCTCCAATGTGGTGATTGGAGACACGCTGGGCACAAACTGCCTTTCCGATCATTTCAATGGCGCTTTGCAGATTGCCGCCCCATATTTTTATTGTTCATCAAGCCTTGCTTTTGGCGATGTGTCGGTTCTCGCCACCGCGCATAATACTTTGCAGGTTAGCAATTTTGGAAACGATACGCTTAAAATCACTCAGGCGCTCCTCAGTAACCCTTCCTATACTCTCGTTACAACATTGCCACAAACCATTTTGCCAGGACAATCGAAACAGTTAGAGGTCGCTTTTCATCAAACCATGAGGGGAGCGTCAAATGGTACAATGAAAATATACAACAACGACCCGGAGGCTTACCGTAATCCGTTCAACGTAAACCTAACTGCTAATGCTTATGTGCCCAACTATTTAGCAGGACCGGTGATGACATGCCGGAATATTGACACTATCTGGATTCCGGTAAAAGTCAGCAATATTGAACCGTTCGTGGGATTCCAGTTCGATATGAGTTACCCTTCCTTTATGAAATATCTGCCCAATACAGCTCAGTCGGGACTTCGCTCCCAGGATCATGTTTTGAATGCCGATACGCTGAATAAAACCATGATCAGGGTTGTTTGTTATTCTCCACTCCTGAATTCGTTTACAGGCGATACCGGAGTCGTTGTCAGGTTGCGATTTGCTGTAAACAACACCCAAAGCAGCATTACAAGCGCAAATCTCACCTTTTCCAATGTTATCCTTGGGAACGCTTTAATGCAGAATATTTTATATTCATCGTTAAGCGGAACGCTAAACATTTTGTACCCTCATGCATTAAATGGAACCGTAGCGTATAATAATCAGGCGAATACACCGATGGATTCGGTTTGGATCATCTTAAACCAAAATGGTATAAAGACCGACTCAACCCGTAGTTCAGTTACAGGAGCTTTTTCGTTTCCGTCTGTTTATCCGGGCGACTACAACTTCTCAGGAAAAACTGAAAAATCGTGGGGTGGCGTAAATGGAACCGACGCCTTGAAGATACAGCGTCATTTTGTTGGATTACAACTGTTGACTATCCCAATCCGTCTTACAGCGGCAGATGTGAACAACTCTGGTTTTATCAATGGCACCGATGCCACTAAGGTTCAGCGCAGGTTTGTTTGCCTTGATACCACCTTTTTGAGAGGCGACTGGTTATTTGAGAACCAAAGCGGAGGAAATATTATCAGCATGGGTAACGCTAATGGTTCTGCAAACATCTACGCAATATGTACCGGCGATGTCAGTGGCTCCTTTACGCCCGAATCAGGCGCGAAAAATACTAATTTGATTGAAATACAATACGATAAAATCAAGAAAGCCGGCGCTAACCAGGAACTTTACCTTCCTGTATTTCTGAATCAGGAATTGTTGGTTGGCGCTTTCTCTTTGGCGCTGACCTTCCCCAACGATATGATAGAAATTCAAGAAGTGACGGTGACCCAGGGTAAGGTATTATTTCACCTGAAGGGATCGGAAATCCGGATCGTTTGGACTGATTTAAACCCTCTTCATGTGTATATAAATGAACCGGTTGCCTATCTGAAGATCAAAACAAAAGATACATTTGTATCGGGCAAAGAAGTGAGATTTATCAATTCAAGCGCCCTTACGGAAATCGCCGACGATATGGGAAATGCAGCACAAGGAATGCAAATTTCAATCCCAATTCTTTTATTTGAAGCCACCGCCAATCAAGCTGATATGATGGTTTTCCCAAATCCCGTCATCTATTTTGCCCATGTAATTTGCAATCTGCCTGAAGCAGGCAGTCTTTATCTCAATATGTTTATGGCAGACGGACATAAAATTTACTCGACGACCAGGGCAATCAACGGGAAAGGGCTTTACAAATTTGACCTGGATGTTTCAGCTTTCAACAAAGGGGTGTATATTGTTGAGATGTTGTTCAACGGGAATAATGGCGCCAAGACCGGCTATAAAAAACTGATCATTTCAAGGTAATTCTAAAAAATCATCCAGGCATAGATTTGGAAAATAAAACGTTATGAATGAAAGAACATTTTTTACTTTTTTAATCGCATGTCAGTTCATGTTTTTCTGTGTAATTGATTCATTTTCGCAGAATGCACCGGTAACGACAGCCGGAAATGGATATGCATCCCCAGGTTCACAAATCATAATACCATTGACTGTTGCCGGTTTTTCAAACATTTCATCAGTGTCGTTGCGCCTTGAATACGATCCGGCGGTTATTACCTTTAATGCCAGTCTTTCTTCCATTAACCATAACCTTGAAGGAAGCGCATTTATTAATTCCCTTCCGGTAGGAGGAGGGTCGTCCTTATATAAAATAATGGTCACATGGATGAATACAACGCCAAAATCACTGCCCAATTATGACACATTGGTTTACCTGAATTTTCTATATACCGCTGAAACTTGTTCACTTACCTTTAACAATACCTCAAACGGTGGTCAGGATTGTGAATACTCAAATGCCGGTTCCAATCCATTGATTGATCAGCCTACTTCAGGTTTTTACATTAACGGGGCGGTTCGGTTAGGCATGAACATAACAGGAACTTTCATCTATAACAACTCCTCCGGTTCTTTACTCGATTCCTTGTGGGTCATCCTCAAACAAAACGGGGTGAAGGTAGATTCGGCGAGAACAAACCTCAACGGGCAATATTCCTTTGTTGGCAAGACAAGCAATACCTACACTATTGGAGCCGTTTGCACTAAGCCATGGGGCGGGGTAAATTCGACTGACGCCATAAAGGTTGAACGCCATTTTGTAGGAGCTGAACCGCTTACAGTTCCGGTGAAATTGCTGGCTGGCGATGTAAACAATACCAATTATATAAATGCCACCGATGCGAGCAAGATTAAACGCAGATTTGTCGGACTCGAGAACTCCTTTGCCCGCGGCGATTGGGTATTTGCAAAACCAACCGGCGGCGATACTGTCATTGTAGCAGGTACAAACGTTGTTCAGGATTTCCAGGGACTTTGTGTTGGAGATGTTAACGGTTCATATATCCCGAATCCGGGAGATGCAGCATTGGCTGATGTTTCGCTCATAAATGAAGGCATTATAGAGGTGATGCAGGGAGATGAATTTGAACTTCCCGTGAGGATAATGGAAAGCGCAGAGATCAGTGCAATCTCACTAACTATGAGTTATCCGCAGGATAATCTGCAATTGCTGAACATCTCTATTTCACAGGGAAATGTACTTTACGCCGCACAAAACGGACAAATCAGAATTGCATGGTCGCAAATTGAGCCAATGAATATTATTTATGGGGAAGTTTTGCTAACTTTGAAGTTTAGATTATCGTTCATAGCTCCGCTCAGTATTCCTATCATGCTGAACATTGGAAATGAATCGGAACTGGCTGATGGCTGGGGCGAACCAATAAGTAATTCTATGTTGTCGGTTCCTTCGGTATTACCTGTAAAACCAACCGGAGTAAATGAAACGAGCGATATGATTACGAAAGTGGCGCTCTACCCAAACCCGGCAACCAGTAAAGTCTGGCTTGAGTTTGAGTTAACGATGGATGCTGACATTCTGGTTGAATGGTTCAATGTTGTTGGCGAACTGATGAACACTGTACGTTTCGACGGGCTTTCAAATGGAAAACAGAAGATGGAGATGGATGTTTCGGGGTTTGGAAATGGAGTTTACACGCTGAAAACCATAGTCAATGGAAGAAGCTCGTCAATGGTTTATCATAAACTTGTTATATCGAAATAGAATTTATTATTGTTGAATCCAATGCCCCGGAAACCTGAAACCTTGAACCTTGAACCTTGAACCTTGAACCTTGAACCTTGAACCTTGAACC
>JBAXRP010000217.1:0-7728 GCA_037131145.1 Bacteroidota bacterium | reverse complement strand
CGCTATTCTTGGCAATCATGATTATGGAGACTATATTAAATGGTCTTCACCGGAAGCGAAAAAAATGAACATGGATGACCTTAAAACCTGGTATAACAAACTTGGCTGGAAACTTTTACTTAATTCCCACGAGAT
Organism: Bacteroidota bacterium; assembly: GCA_037131145.1. Classification (GTDB taxonomy): domain Bacteria; phylum Bacteroidota; class Bacteroidia; order Bacteroidales; family FEN-979; genus CAIVAT01. Next base: position 7,593 of record JBAXRP010000217.1, on the reverse strand, counting down.
AATCCATAAAGAAAATGACAGTATCGCCGTAATTGGCGTAGAAAACTGGGGAGCTACGAAAAGGTTTCAACGTTTGGGCGACGTTGCAAGAGCCTGGTCGGGAACCGAAAAGATGGCAGTGCAACTTCTCTTATCGCATGATCCAACTTATTGGGATCGTGTTATCAGTAAAAAATACCAGGATATTGATATTACCTTTTCAGGTCACACTCACGGAGGACAAGTTGGGATTGCCGCCAAAAACTTCGCCTGGAGCCCGGTTGCATGGCTTTATCCTCAATGGAGCGGTATTTACCGGAACGCCAAATCGCCATATCCCCAGTTTTTATATGTCAACACCGGATTAGGAAACATCGGTTATGCCGGAAGAATTGGCATTCTGCCCGAAATTACGTTGATTACGTTAAAAAAAACTATTCCAACTTTGCCCGCGATACCTGAATAAATGATACTTCAACATCTCCACCCTGAGGAATAATGCTAATCCAGTTATTATCTTCACGCGACCATAAATCCTGATCCTTAACACTCACCAACCGTTCATTTACCTTTCCGTCAATACTCAGGTTGCGCATCACAACTCCGCCGTTTGATTGCTTATCCTTGCCATACCTCAAAAGCACATTAAAAGGTTTACCGGAAATGTTTTTGATCTTGATGTAAACAAAATTGTTCTTTCGCGAAGCTATGTTTACAGGCGTAAATGAGAATTGTTTTTCATTATTTGAAGTTACAACCACTGATGATTTTAGCACGTCGGCAATTGCATTTTCTGCAATCGTGCGTCTTATTTTCAGTATCATGTCCCTTGGATATGACTCCATTGGCAGGTAATTCGCCGCCTCCGAATATGCGTCAATTGCTTTATCAAATTCAAAGGAATTATAAAACCTGTCGCCATCGGCTACTGCCTTGTCATAAACCGATTTATTTGCACGGTATAAACTGTCAATCTTCGCGGTGATAACGGCTATCCGGTTTTTGGGATAGGTTTGATCAGGAAAAACGCCGGCGGCGCGCTGGTAGCTATCCTTTGCCTTTGGATAATCCTTATCGGTAAACAATTTGTCGGCGTCGCCAATCAGGTTATCGTAATATTTCTGTTTGCCCAGCAATTCCTCTAAAGTTTTGTTAATCTCAGCAATTTTTTCTTTTGGATAAGTCGCCTGAGATTTGATGGCGAGCGCATTCTGGTATTCTGTCCGCGCCTCTTCATATTTCTTTTGGGATAACAACATATCTGCATTTGCCACTGAACTTTTATATGCATCCTCCTTCGCCTTGATTTCGGCAAGGATTCCATCTAACTCCTTGATTTTATCCTTCGGATACTGTTCGCCAGGTTTCAAAGTTGTTGCGGAAGTAAATTCAGTTTTAGCCTGATCCCACGATTTCGACGCTAAAAGTTGATCCGCTTTAGCTACAGTGGCAAGGTACTGGTCATCCAAAGCCTTTTGTTTTGCAACAGCGGCAAAAATACCGTCAATTTCCGTGATTTTATCTTTTGGATATTGCTCGGCAGGCTTTATTTTTCCAGCGTTATTGTACGATTCCTTTGCCTTGATATATGTTTTGGACTGGAACAACTGATCGGCTTCAGCAACTGCCGATTTGTACTGATCATCAATGGCTTTAAGCCTCGCAACGTCGGTAAGCGCTTTTTCAATTTCAGCAAGTTTGGTTTTTGGATACTGTTCGGCTGGCTTTAATTCTGCGGCTTTCTGATATTTTGACTTTGCGGGATCATAAGACTTTTCAGCTAGTAGTTGATCCGCGCTGGTTATTGTGGCTGAATATTCATCGTCAATGGCTTTCTTTCTAACAATTTCGGCAAAAATCGCTTCTATTTCAGCCACTTTTGTTTTCGGATATTGTTCTTCCGGTTTTATTCCCAGCGCCTTTTCATACTGGACTTTTGCTTCGTTATATGTTTTGGCAACCAGCGCCTGATCGGCAAGTTTAATGGCAGTCTGATAATTTTCGTTCAAAACTCTTATCGCTTCCCGGTCAGCGAGAATCTTGTCAATTTCGGCAATCTTCAACGGCGGGTATTGGTCGGCAGGTTTCAGCTTCTGCGCCTTCTCATATTCCGTGCGCGCCTCCGCATAAGTTTTAGCGGCAAGTAACTGGTCGGCGCGGGTAATGGAGCTTCTATAATTATCATCAAAAATTTTAGCGGCTGCGATGTCGGCAAGAATTTTGTCTATTTCGGAAATTTTTTCTTTTGGATAGTTTTCACCAGGTTTTATAGCGGAAGCATTAACATATTCAACTCTCGCTGTGGGATATGTTTTCTGCGCAAGGAGATTGTCAGCTTTCAGAATGGCGGCAGAATATTGATCGTCAATTGCTTTCAACCTTGTCTGTTCCGCCAGGGCTTTATCGGCTTCGGCAATTTTTTCTAAGGGATACTTCTCCGCCGGCTTGAGTTTCAGCGCTTCCTGGAATTTGACCTTTGCATCGCTGTAAGTTTTCCCGGAAAGTAATTTATCTGCCTGGGCAATAACGTTGGCATATTCTTCGTCCAGAGCTTTCAGCCGGGCAATTTCCGCAAGTATGCCGTCAATTTCTGCCATTTTTGTCTTAGGATATTGCTCGGCAGACTTTAATCCCAAAGCTTTTCCATATTCACTTTTCGCCTGGTCATAATTTTTGGAAGCAAATAATTGGTCAGCCCTGGCAATGGTTGCTTTGTAATTTTCTTCCAATGATTGTTTTGCGGCAATATCGGCAAGTATCTTATCAATTTCAGCGATTTTTGTTTGCGGATATTGCTCAGAAGCCTTTATTTTCAAGGCGTTTTCATATTCCAGCCGGGCGTCGTTGTATGTTTTCGCCGCCAGCAGTTGATCTGCCTTCGCAATAGCAGCTTTGTAATTATCATCCAAAACTTTGGCGGCGGCAATGTCGGCAAGAATTTTATCTATTTCGGCAATTTTCGTCTTAGGATAAGACTCATCAGGTTTTATAACCGATGCGTTTGTATATTCCGATTTTGCTGTGGAATAGGTCTTTTGAGCCAACAGGTTATCGGCTTTCAGAATGGCGGCAGAATATTTGTCATCCATACTTTTCTTTGCTGCAATATCGGCAAGAACTTTATCAATTTCGCCGATCTTTTCTTTTGGATAAGATTCAGCAGGCTTTATTTTCAAAGCGTTCTGGTACTGACCTTTTGCTTCACCCCAGGACTTTTCGGTAAAAAACTTATCCGCCTCAGTAATTGCTTTGGAATATTCATCATCCAGAGCTTTCAGCCGGGCAATTTCCGCAAGTATGCCGTCAATCTCCGCCATTTTTGTCTTGGGATATTGCTCGGCAGGCTTTAATCCAAGCGCTTTTCCATATTCACTTTTCGCCTGTTCGTAGGTTTTGGAAGCAAGTAGTTGGTCAGCCCTGGCAATAGTCGTTTTGTAATTTTCCTCCAATGATTGTTTTGCGGCAATATCGGCAAGTATCTTTTCAATTTCAGCGATTTTTGTCTGCGGATATTGTTCGGCAGCTTTGATTTTCAAGGCGTTTTCATATTCAAGACGAGCGTCGTTGTAAGTTTTCGCCGCCAGCAGTTGATCTGCCTTAGCAATAGCCGCTTTGTAATCATTATCCAGTTTTCTAACGGCAGCAAGGTCGCCTGAAATCCGGTCAATTTCAGCTATCTTCTCTTTCGGATAATTTTCCGTTGGTTTCAAAACAGAAGCTTTTGAATAGTCATCCCTGGAAACCTGATATATCTTATCATTAAATCCTTTGTCGGCTTTTGCGATTAAAGCAAAGTACTGAGCCTCTTTCGTTTTCTGTTTCTCAACGTCGGCGAGGGCTGCGTCAATTTCTGCAATTCTGTTTTTCGGATATGCCTCTGTAGGTTTCATTTTTAATGCCGTCTGAAATTCAATCTTTGCAGGATTATAAATCTTTTCAAAAAAAAGGCTGTCGCCCCGTGCAATCGCTTTTGTGTATCTGGTGTCCTCTGCCTTGCGCAAAACATCAAGAGCAATCAATTTATCAATTTCAGCAATTTTTGATTTCGGGTAGCTTTCGCCAGGTTTGATGGTTAATGCATTCTGGAACTCATTTTTGGCAACTTCATAAACTTTATTTGCCAATGATTTGTCCCCATTGGCAATAGCAATTTTATACCGTTCATCTTTATTCTTCAAGTTAGAGGCAAGCAGATCGTCTATCGCCTGAATTTTATCTTTCGGGTATTGTTCCCCGGGCTTCAGATTGGAAGCTTTTGCATACTCGGCGCGAGCTGGTTCAAAGGATTTATCGTTCATTAACTTATCAGCGTCGGCAATGGCTTTGGCATATTGTTCTTCCAGCGCTTTTGCCATTGCCGCTTCCTGACCGGTAAGCATTTTATCGGCTTTCGAAATCATCTCTTTCGGGTAACTCTCAGAAGGTTTAACCGAGGAAGCTGTCAGATAATTTTCCCTCGCCTTGAAATATTTCTTGTCAATATAAAAACTGTCAGCCAGCGCAATAAATTTGTCATAATCATCCTGCGCTTTTTTAATGCGGCTCATAAGTCCTTCAATTTCGGCAATCTTGTTCTTAGGATAAATCTGTTCTGGCTTAACTGCCAGCGCATCCTTATAAGATTTTATGGCGTCGGGATATCTTATCTCTTTAAATTGCTGATCGGCGATAAAAATGGCTTTATTGTATGCGTCGTCTTTGGCTTTCTGCGCTGCCAGCAGATCGGTTATCTCTTTAATCCTGGTTTGCGGATACTTTTGATCGGATTTAATATTTACTGCCTTTTTATAGTCGAGAAGAGCCAGTTGCAGATTATTCGTAGTGTAGAATTTATCCGCCGAAGCAATGGCTTTTGCATATTCATCATCTTTTACCTTTTTATCAATCTGAATTTTAATGATCTCATTGATTTTGTTTTTCGGATATGGATCGCCTGGAAGCATCTTTCCTGCATTCTCATATTCAATCTGCGCCTTTTCATAATCGCCAGCCTGAAACAGTTTATCGGCGCCGGCAATGGCAACGTCAAAAAGGATATTCTGAGCTTTCTGGGCGCGAAGAAGGTCCATCGTTTTACGCAACTTTTCTTTAGCGCCTTGATTATCCGGGCTCAGATCAATAGCGAGCTGATAAGCTGCTTTGGCATTCAAATAATCTTTGGCGGCAAAATAGGCGTCGCCGGAGGCAATAGCTTTTAAAGCTGCATTATTGTCTGCCTCCTGTTGTTTGGTTTTCTTTCCGGGAATAGTATCCGGATCGGAAACTACCGGCAAACTGATCGCAACATTCCCGGAAGGCTCTGAAATTTTCTGATAAGTATAAAACAACCCAAAGGCAACGGAGGCTATTAAAATGGTCGTAAATAAAGATATCGTTCTTTTTCTTAATCCTTGTTTATTCATACAATTCGCTTGCGTTCTGTTATTTTTTTCAACCATGATACTCCCCTACCCTTTTGCGTTGTAAACAAAAAAAATGGTAGCGAGTATTTTATAATAACGGGAAAATTCTCAATTAATTTTATCCTCTGCTTTCGGGTCAATAAGTCCATCTTTGATGGTGAGTTTCCTGTCTGCCATGTTTGCCAGATCAAGGTTGTGTGTCACGATTATATAGGTTTGCCTGTATAAATCGCGCAATTTAAAAAACAAGTTGTGCAGTTCAATTGCCGAAGCTGAATCAAGATTTCCTGAAGGTTCGTCAGCCAGAATCACAGGAGGATTATTTACGAGAGCCCTTGCAACTGCAACACGCTGCTGTTCCCCGCCGGATAGTTCAGAAGGTTTGTGGTGAGAGCGATCTTTCAGGTTCATAATTTCCAGAAGTTCCATTGCCCGGTTTTCGGCTTCCCTTTTTCCTTTCCCGGCAATGAAAGCGGGAATACAGATATTTTCAATCGCAGTGAATTCAGGCAACAGATGATGAAACTGAAAGATAAATCCAATCTGCTTATTCCGGAATTCTGATAATTTGCGCTGCTGCAATTCATGTACCCTGATTCCATTCAACTCAAGAGAACCTGAATCCGCTTTATCAAGCGTGCCTATAATGTGCAGAAAAGTTGACTTCCCTGCTCCCGACGCCCCCACAATAGATACAATCTCGCCCTGCTTAACTTCCAGACTTATCCCTTTCAGAACATTCAGGAAACCAAAAGTTTTTATGATTTTTGTTGCAACAATCATCTCGTTCCGATAAGCGGCAAAGTTAAGAAAAATGAAATCTTTGAAAGCTCTTTTTTGTAAATCCGATTCAAACTGTTACTTTTGGATTTCCTTTCCAACATAGCTAATATATGAACCTACACGAATATCAAAGTAAATCCATTTTAAAGCGCTTTGGTGTGCCTGTCCCTGAAGGGGCTCTGGCACATACAGAAGCCGAAGCAGTAAAGGCTGCCGAATATCTTCAAAGCGCAACAGGAAGCGATAAATTTGTAATAAAGGCGCAGGTTCATGCCGGCGGGCGCGGAAAAGGAGGCGGCGTAAAAGTTGCAAAAAGTATCGAAGAAGTTGGTCTGCTGGCAAGTCAGATCATTGGTATGCAACTCGTAACCCCTCAAACAACCGCTGAGGGAAAACTGGTCAGAAAAGTATATGTCGAACAGAATATCTTCTATCCAGGTCCAACCAAACCAACTGAAATATATATGAGCGTTCTGCTTAACCGGCAAAAAGGGCACACCATAATGATGTACTCGCCGCGCGGTGGAATGGATATCGAGGCGGTTGCGGAAGAAACGCCGGAATTGATCTTCACAGAAGAGATTGATCCTAAAATCGGACTTCAGTCATTCCAGGCTCGCAAGGTTGCTTTTAATCTCGGATTGAAAGATGAAGCTTATAAAAATATGGTGAAATTCGTCTTTGCCATTTATAAGGCTTATGAAGGAAGCGACGCCTCTTTGATAGAAATCAACCCGGTATTTAAAACATCAGATAATAAAATCCTTGCCGCCGATGCAAAAATGGTGATTGATAATAACGCTTTATTCCGTCATCCTGATATCGCTGCCATGCGCGATTTTGACGAGGAAGACCCCAGCGAAGTTGAAGCTGCCAGGCATGATCTGAAATATGTAAAACTAAACGGTAATGTGGGTTGCATGGTGAATGGAGCGGGCTTGGCAATGGCAACGATGGACATCATCAAATTTTCGGGCGGCAACCCCGCAAACTTTCTCGATGTTGGCGGATCTGCCAATGCAAAACGTGTAGAAGAAGGTTTCAGAATCATCCTGAAAGATCCTGCCGTTAAAGCAATCCTTGTTAATATCTTCGGTGGCATCGTCCGCTGCGACAGGGTTGCCCAAGGTATTGTAGATGCTTATAAAAACATCGGCGAGATCAAAGTCCCCATTATTGTCAGATTACAGGGAACCAATGCAAGCGAAGGTAAAAAACTCATTGACGAATCGGGGCTGAAAGTTCATTCTGCTATTACCCTGAAAGAAGCCGCCGACCTCGTTACTGAGTTGCTGAAGTAGCCCTGAAATCCATCTCCCGGTTAAACAGAAAGTCGCGTATAGCGGCGAGTTCGGAAATTGGTGACTTTTGGAAGGAAAAATGTTCAAAATCAATTCCGAAAAAATTTCCTACTCCATTATTATAATAT
>JBAXRP010000216.1:0-7760 GCA_037131145.1 Bacteroidota bacterium | reverse complement strand
GTGCTAAGCGATGAACCAACCATAGCCGGAAACAACATCCTGATGGTATCCCTCACCACGTGGTTCAACTCTTTGCCGGGGTTTTCCTCATGAACGCGGTGGATTTGCTCGATCACCACAATTGCATCGTCAATGATAAGTCCGATGGAGGCTGCTATGGCGCCAAGCGACATAATGTTGAGGGTAATCCCGGTGATATAAAGTACAGTTAAGGTAAGCGCCAGGGTGACAGGAATGATGATGATCACATTCAGACTTGCCCGGAATGAGCGAAGGAAAAGAACCACCACGAGCAAAGCAAGAATAAGTCCCTCGAAAATTGCCCTGAGCACGCTATTGATAGATTCGGTGACAAATACCGACTGATTATAGTATGGTTTCAGAATCATCCCGGGCGGCAGTTGTTTCCTTATCTCCCTCTCCTTCTCCTGCACTTTATCAACAAAATCAATCAGATTAGCGCCCTTTTGTTTTACAATGTCCAGGATAACGGCTTCGCGTCCGTTTGCGTTGATGCGAATAAATTCCTGCTGTTCACCAAATTCAACAGTGGCGATGTCGGCAATTCTTATGATCCTGGCGCGGTCGTTCCTTATAACAACGGCGCTTAGATCTTCAAGGGTTTTGATCCGGCTGTCGGTTACGGAAAGGTACAATCTGCGGTAATCGGAGAGCAACCCGTTTGATTCTATAAAATTTGTACTTCCAAGAACATTGATCAGGTTTTGCGGCGTCAGTCCAAGTTGAACCAACTTCATCGGATCGGGAATGATCACAAATTCCCTGGTCTTTCCGCCCCTGACCACCACGTTGGAGATACCGGGGACTTCCGAAAAGCGTGGCCTGGCAAAAAACATGGCGACATTCCTCATCTCAACCTGGCCGAATTTGTCGCTCTCAAGCGTGTATCCAATCACCGGGTAGATGTTCTGGCTCATGGCTTCGATAGTGAGGTTGACGGTTGGAGGCAGCGCGTTCCTGATCTCGTTGATGCGCGCCTCCAACTGCATTCTGGCAACATTAATATCGGTTTTCCATTCAAAAAATGCCTCGATTGTGCAACTTCCCCTGTTGGTTGAACTGCGCACCGTTTCGATGCCATTGACCCTTTTTATAGCAATTTCGAGAGGCCGGGTTACAGTAATCAGCATCTTTTCAATAGGTTGCTCCCCGTTATCGGCGATGATGCGGATTTTTGGGAACACAACATCAGGGAACAGCAAAGTCTCCATTTTCCGGTAGGCAAATCCGCCGGTAAAAAGAATTACCAGGAGGACGAAAATGGTTGGTTTGGCGAATTTTTTGTAAAAATCCTGATTAAACATGGCGCTGCTCTGACTGATAAATTGTCTTAATCATGTTTGATGATTCTAACCATAACTGTATCTCCCAATCCGTAATTCCCGCTGGAAAGGATACGGTCGGCGGAGTCAAATACCGGCGTAACCACCTCGATGCTATCGGTTGTTTTAATGCCTGTTTCTACCGGGATTTTAACTGCCACTGAATCGTTTATCAACTTCATTATCCAGAAATTCTTCATGATTTCATCATTCAGGATACAGCTTTTCGGAAGGATTACAGCGTTATTTCTAACGGCAAGCGCTATATTTACCTTTGCCGTCAGGTTCTCGGGAATATCAATGAAAGAGCGCGGTTGCAACGCCACGCGTTGTGTTTGGGAGGCTGCCGACATTGAAGGCATTACTGACCTGACGGATGCAGTTATTTCTGTATTGTCGGGCAATATAAGTTTGTAGTCGTGACTGGCGGTTACCATTTTTTTCATACGGTAGGGAACTTCCAGCAGGAATACAAGGCTTTCGGGCACGACCAATGTACCCAGAACATCACCCTCCTGCACATAATCGCCCTGGGGATGGTCAATAGTTGCAACTACGCCATCCAACGTTGCTTTCATCAAAACCACGCCGCTGATATTAATTGAACCAGCGTTTTCCTGTTGCATAGCCTCTGCTTCCCTGGTTCGAAGTTGAAATAAAACCTGATTTTTCTGCGCTTTATCGCCCGGGGAAAAGGAACATTTTTCGACATACCCGGTTACCGGCGATTTGATCACAGCCTTTACGAGAAATGCAGAAGTGGCCAATAGTTCGGTGTATTCAGCCATTTTGCCAATCCGCGGTGAAACCGCCATAACAGGAACAACGGTACGAACTATCTTTTCATCCTCACCACCGCTGTTTTTGCACGAAGGGAGGCTTGCGAGGCATACAAGTCCGGTAAGATATAATATCAAGGCTCTGTTTATCATTGTTTCCAGAAGTTGATCTCGTTTAAGATATATTGTGTTCTGATCTGATACAATAAACCGGCATGTTTTGCATCAATGAGGTTGTTCAATGCAAGGATATAATCGGTGATGGATAAGGAACCGGCGTTTAACATTATCCTGTCGGCGGCAATCAATTCCTGTATCAGCGAAATCTGCTTTTCGTTTTCCTTCAGCGACAACCGGGTTTTTTCCAATTCAAACTGCAACTGTTTCAATTGAGCGTTATACCGGAAACGAAAATTATCCCGGTAATTCCTTCTTGTCTCCTCGCTGACATGGATCTTGTCGTAATTGATCTTCCGCTGATTCCCATCGAAAACCGGGAGCGTCATGCTCAGCCCGATGCTGATTCCGAAATTCTGATAAAGATATTGCGGTTCATTGTTTATAATACCTCCATCGGCAAACCAGCTCACCACAGGCTTATACCTGCTATCGTCAAGGAGTTTCTTATTCACAATAGCCAGACTGTCAATAAGGAATTGTTTGAAAAAAATGGAATTTTCTATCGTCATTACTAAAGAATCACTGATGACGGGCAATTTCAGATCGCAGGAAGCAGTGTCACCGACTCCGCATATCAGGTTCAGGTTCCAGAATTCATTATGGTACAGAAGATCGAGGTCCCGGATAGTTTGTTCCAGGTTTAATATTTCAATTTTCAAAGAGAGATAATCGGTTTGCCGGTAAATCCCCTTTTCAGTCCAGGCTTTCAATATTTTTGATTCATTCAAAAGGGTTTCCAGTGTCATCTGCTGAAATTTCCGTTCCTCCAGCGCAGAAAAAGCAGTTAAATACTGTGCCGTGATTGCCTTTTTCAGCTCGTTCAGACTAATTTTTCTTGTATTGTTCAGATTTCCCGAAGCTATTCCAAACTTTTCAAAATTAATTTCCCTGGTTTTTTTATTTAAGATTTGCTGGCTCGCATTGAGGGTTCCGATAAGGTTCTGTCCATTGGTGATCACATCGCTGTAACCCCAGCCATTTACCGATGGAGCGTACATCAGGTATCCGTTGAAATTTAACTGCGGCAGAAATGACGCTCTTGCAATAAGGCTGTCGTAATGGTTTGAAAGGATTTGGTTCGACAAATCTTTTAAAACGGGACTGTTTGACACACCGAGGTCAATGTAACCGGAAAGGGTACATTCCTGGCTGTATATATTCAGACATAGCAGGAAACTCAATAACCATGAAATAACAATGCGCATGAAAGCAAACACTTTTTTCTATTTAGATGAAAAACTTTAATTGGTTTTCTTCCGTTAATGTAACGCTCCAAAATTGTTGTCAAATCAGGAGGTTTGCGACAAAGTTACAAAATGCGATGAAGGTTACGGAAACTATTGTAAGATCGAATAAAAATGAAAAATAAAAGAAACTGCATCAAATTCGCAATTCACAAGTTTTGGTCAATTTTTTTATCGCTCTTTCGGAAACCGGATTTTGCATTTAATCAGGTCAATGAGGATTTGGCAAATAGACTTTCATATTCTGAATTTTCTGTTGTATGTGAGGGATTCGAACCACCTCCTGTCTCAAAAGGTTTTACTCCTATTCTGAAAGGGTGGATGCCGATTGTGGCAACTTTTTAGGTTAAAAATTCAAGAACACTGATACCCTGCTTTTTAGTTCGTTCACAGGTTAGTTGGTGTTAATAAAGTATATTTGTCTCACAAAAGTCCTCCCATATGGATAAGAAATTTACTGAGATTATTTCCCTCATTAAATATGCCCGCAATAAGGCCTTGCTGGCTGTTAACGCAGAATTAGTAAATCTTTACTGGAATATTGGCGAATACATAAACAAACAGGTAGCCAATGCTGCCTGGGGTGATGGAACTATTAATGAGTTGGCTGAGCTGATTCAAAAGGAGCATCCCGGCTTGAAAGGTTTCACCCGGAGGGGACTGTACCGGATGAAGCAGTTTTATGAAACATATGCTCATTCTAAATTTGTGTCATCAGTGATGACACAAATACAATTATCTGATTATCAAACAACCGAAGTTGTGACATCGGTGATGTCACAATTAGAGACCAGAGATATCAGAGGCAGTATCATAGCCAAACTCAACTGGACCCACCATTTGGTTTTGATCTCCCGAACAAAGACAGACGAGGAACGTGAATTCTATCTTCGTCTTTGCGTACAGGAGAATATCAGCGTAAGGGAACTGGAACGGCAGATAAGCAGCGGTGTTTTTGAACGCGTGATTATGGGTAACGAAACAATTTCATCCTCGTTGAAGGAAATTCATCCGGATGTTACCAATACATTTAAAGACAGCTATGTCTTTGAGTTTCTGAACCTGCCAGAACATTATAGCGAAAGCGATCTGCAGAAAGGACTTGTCAGGCAAATGAAAGACTTCATCCTGGAGTTGGGAAGGGATTTTATTTTTATTGGCGAAGAATTCAGAATTCAGGTTGGAAACGGCGATTTCTTTATTGATTTATTATTTTATCACCGTGGTTTACAGTGCCTTGTTGCAATTGAGCTGAAGGCTGATAAATTCAAGCCGGAACACCTGGGACAACTTAATTTTTATCTGGAAGCTCTTGACCGGGATGTGAAGAAGACGAATGAAAATCCCAGTATAGGAGTCTTACTATGCAAAGATAAGGATTCGGAAGTTGTTGAATATGCTTTAAGCAGAACCCTGTCGCCGACCATGGTTACAGAATATACCACAAAATTGCCGGATAAAAAATTATTGCAGCAGAAACTACATGAGCTATTTGAGCAAAATAATGAATTTTGACAGGACATTGATGGTATTTTATTATGCACAGAATTTGATGTGCCGACTTTTTCTGATTTCATTCTTTGGTTTTATTTTTCCATGTTATGGGCACTGCCAGGATTCTATTCACTTTTATGGTGATACCGCATCTATAATAGGGGTTTATGACATGATTGAGCCATACGACAGAGGATATATTATTGCAGGCGCAAAAAGTAAAGACGCCAATTACTTTGGATGGCTCCAAAAAACCTCGATCAACGGCGAAGCACTCTGGAGTAAATCTTATGGGAGTCTTGGTATGCAGCATGGGTTTGTTGACATTCTTAAAGCCGATGATGGCGGAATAGTCTGTGCCGGAAGCACCAGTAAGGTGTCTCCCGGTTGCGGGGATCCTATGCTGCTCAAATTAAATGCCTGCGGTGAAAAGGAGTGGTGCCGGATCTATAGTTCTTCGAATTGCAATGCATCAGCGGATGGAGTTGCCGACATCCCGGGCGGAGGGTTCATGATGCTGGTCGGAGATTGGATCGGAGCCCCAGATGTATGGCTCTTCAGACTTAACGAAACAGGTGGCGTAATTTGGAAGAAGGAATTTGTTTCCGATCCATGGGTTTTCTCCAGCCCGTGGGCATTTTCTGTTTTCCGAACATCAGATTCCTGCTACATGGTCACCGGGGAGGCATATTCACCCGATTCACTTTACCCGGGAAACTATCTCAGGAAAATCTTTCACCTGAAAGTTGACATCAATGGAAACCTGATTTATGAATATCCCTGGGGGAATAACAATGGAATAATCAGCTTCGGACGGTTTTCAATTGAGGATACGCATCACTGCCTGTACACTGCCGGCGACAGTCCCGGGAGTTCCGGCGATGCACCGTGTATATTCAAGACCACCGAGGCCGGGCTGCCCGATTTTTATCACGATCTGAAAGGAAACGTTTTTAGTTCAACGGGAAGTTCCATAAACTGGTTTGCCGATTCCACTATAGTCGTGGAGGCATTCTGGAGAACTTACACCTGGGGAACCGATACGCTGGCCTTAATAAAAATTGATAAGAACGGGAACACGCTCCAGGAAAAACCAATCTTTACAGCCAATAATAAATTAAATACTTATCCTGGAAGATCCTGTATTACCTACAATGATAGAGTGGTTTTGTCGGGAAGCATAAGTCCTGGTGGTCCGAGCTGCAAAGCCTATCTTGTCAAGTTAAGAAATGATCTGACCTATGACAGCGTTTACAATCAGCCGCATACTTACGACAGCCTCTGCCCGCACCCGATCACTTCCGATACCGTTTCTCTGAGCGACTGTTCAACGGTTACTTCCATCTATGATCCCAGTAAGGAACCTGAAAAATCAGCCTTACACATCTATCCAAATCCCGCTGCGGACCACGTCACAATAGAATTGCCGCTGTACCTGGTGCGAAAGACCAAAACTACTTCTTATACAACCACTACCATTTACCAGCAGTGGGGTTCGGCAATGTTGGAAATTTATGATCTTTTTGGAAAACTGGTATTACGGCAGCAGATCAATCAGAAAACAGGGACAATAAGTCCTGAAATTTCAAACTGGCACACAGGAATGTACATGGCCCGGCTTTTATTCATGAATGAAATGGTTTCAGAAGCGAAGTTTGTGAAGCAGTCCAAAAATTAACTGGGAAGAGTGGCGACGGGATGTTGAATTGTTATAAAAATATAAATCTCTGATAATCAGCGCTTTATGAAGTGGTATGTGAGGGATTCGAACCGCTTTCCAAGACTATTGATTTTACTGGTGTTTCCGAACATTGAATCTTAGTGGTAGCAACTTCTTAGCCGGTTTTTTTTCCAATTTTGATGTTGACATGAGTGGGTCAGTGGTTCGGTATTTTTATAGATCATACTTTTCCCATCTTGTCTATTCCCGAAATGGTATTGAAAGGAATAGAAACCTTTCGGGGCATTGTTTCAAAACGTCTTTTGTAAAAAGTCCCGCAGGTTTGAATGGATGATCCCCTGATTTGTATTACCCTTGAAATCATCCATCGTGACAACAAATTTTGGGTAATTATCCTTGATCAGTAAAAGGTTCCCGAATTCCCGCACAATCGTTTGGTCATCAATTAAGAGGTAGGCGCATTGGATATAAATTTTTTCTCCCTGTCGCTCACAAACAAAATCGATCTCTTTTTCGCCGGTTTTTCCGGCATAAACATTGAAACCCATCCTGATTATATGCTGAAACACACTGTTTTCAATCAGTTTATTGATGTCCTGAGGCTGATATCCAATGATTGCATTCCGCAATCCAAGATCTTCAAAATAATACTTCTCACTTGTTTCAAAAATTTTCTTTCCCTGCAAGTCGCTTCGCGGGACTCTTGTGATATAGTAGGCCGATGCCAGGTACGACAGGTAGTTAGCAATAATGACCGGAGAAATTGCCATCCGTTGTGATTTCAGGTAATCACTGATACGGTTTGTTGAAATAAGGCTTCCAGTCGAATCGGCAAGAAACCTGATCAGGTTTTGGAGGAAATTAACATTCCTGATGTTATACCGGGCTACCACATCTTTAAGGAGCACTGTCGCATTGATCGATTTCAGGTAATCAAAAACCACCTGGTCGGTCAGCGGAAAAACCATCAGGTTGGGCAAACCGCCATATTTGAGATATTTATTCAGGTTTTCGGCTGTATCTTCAATCTTGTGAAAAA
>JBAXRP010000215.1:0-7786 GCA_037131145.1 Bacteroidota bacterium | reverse complement strand
TTTGAATTGCCTCCAGCTTTTGAATTGCCTCCAGCTTTTGAATTGCCTCCAGCTTTAGCTGGAGGATCAAAAATGCCAGCTACAATCAAGGCTTTAGCCGAAATTTTTACATCCATATTATTTTTACTAAAACTTCCTGATAACTTCAATTACAGCCTTTCTTGCCACAACAAATAGCCTTGCAATGAAGTACCGCCGCCGGTGTTCTTCACTCTTAAAATCAATGTCGTGAATCTTAATATTTTGTTTTACATCGGTTAAGACAATAAACAACCGCTTCATTTTATTTTCAACGGCGTCGCCGATGGACTTGGTAAATTGTTTCTTTGTTGAATGGTTGTAACGAACAACAAACAGCGTGACGTCGGAAAACCGGTTGAGCAGAAAAGCATCGCCGACGAACCCGATTGAAGGGGTGTCCATTATAATAAATTCATACCTTTTGCGCAGTTCTGTAAACAGTCGGCGGGTCTTCTCCGATTCTATCAATTCATCGGGGTTTGGAGGAATTGGTCCTGAGAGCAGAATATCAAGATTCTTCGTAAAGGTTCGTTGAATGACCTCATCTACCGAAATATCATTGATTAAATAATTGGTAACGCCTTCATTTCTGTTGAGGTTGAACGCTTCGGCAATTTTGGGGCGTTGCAGGTCAAAACCAAGCAACAAGGTGCGTTTTCCGGCAAGCGCGTAGATTGACGCCAGATTGATTGCCAGAAAAGTTTTCCCATCTTCAATAATTGCCGAGGTTACCATAATTACCTGTTCGCCTTTTTGTGGATCGAGGTTAATCTTGATTTTAATAATTCTCAGTATTTCAGTGAAGAAGGAATTTATATGGAGTAGTACTTTTCCGGTTCGTTTGTCGGTATTTCTGATAAGCGTTCCAATTACCGGAACATCTGTAATTGCCTCAATGTCATCCTGCGACATGATTCTGTTGTTTAAAAGTACAACCACAAACAGGAAAACCGCAGGCAGGAGCAGCGCCCAGATAAAAGCATTTACATAAGCCGTTGTGGGGCTGGCTGAAACGATGTTAATTCCCGTATCGCCTGCATAGTCCACAATTTCATGGTCGGGCGTGTTGGCGGCGCGTTGAATTTCGACCTCCGATTTTCGCCTCAGCAGAAAATCATACAAAGTATTGAAAACATTGTATTTTCTTTCAATTTCGAGGTATTCCCGTTCAATGCCGGGAAGTGTTGAAAATTCGGCGTCTTTATCCTTCAACCGCTTGTCAATATCTTCAATTTTTATCTTTGTGGTTTGGATGATGCTGCGCATATTTTCAAGCAGCGCGGTTTTCATGTTAACCATTTGTTCCTCCAGCGTCTGGATGTAAGGATTCTGACGTGAAGAATTGGCGATCAGGTCTTCTTTTTCAAGGCTTACCGTAGATAGTTTTAAAATAAGGTCGGAAAAAAGCGGCAGGCTAAGCCCAACAGTTGAAGGCATCATTACGTCCTCGAATGACTTATGTGTCTGGATGTAATCCAAAAGGTATTCATAGTATTTGAGATCGGCAAGAAAATTGGCGCGGTTTTTCGACTCGGTGTTCATGTCGCTAAGTAAGGCGGTCGACTTGGTAGAAAGCTGCATGAATTTGTTGGTCTTTCTGAACTCTTCAAGACGTTGCTCTGCCGAGTCAAGATCTTTTCCCATCTGAAGCAATTGACCATTGATAAATTCAATGGTACTGGTAAGTATTCTGTTTTTCTTTTCCAGGTTGGTTGTTAAAAAAATCCGGGTTAACTCATTGAGATAATCCTTTTCCTTCTCCTTGCTCGGACCCGAAGAAGATATTACTATAACCGACGTTCCATTGTCGGAAGTAATATTTGTTTTTTTGCGGTACTGGCTGGTAAGTTGGTTGAGGTTGTTGATCAAAAAACCATAAACCTGTCCGAAATAATCCTGAGGATTGATACTATCTTTAACCTGAATGGAGAAGGAAAAACCATTGCCCTCAATTTGTTCATTGAACCGGTAGGTTTTTGGATCTTTAAAAGGCGCCACATTTTCAGCCCATATCTGAAACTTGTCATCTGCCACAAATTTCAGGTCAAACCGTTGTGACTTCAACTGCTTGTGTTTTTCGTCAAACCTGACAACAAAAGGCGCCTGTTTGTAAATTTCCTCCCAGGTATATTTGCCCATGGCGTAATAGGAGATATTGAAGTCAAGATGTTCGATAATCAGTTTGACCTGCGAAAAACTTTTCAGAATTGCTATCTGGTTATCTATCAGCTTTGAATTTAAAAAAAGCGGGTCGGCGGAAAAGGAGCCGCGCTGGTCGAGTACTGATTTATTGCTTTTATCTTCAATAAGCACCGAGGTGGAGAGACTGTATATTGGTATGACATATCTGTTTTGTATCATTGCGAACAGATACGCAATAATAAATGCGATGGCAAACAGGTACCAGTTTTTCAGGTATTTATTCAATACCCTTTTAAAATCAATTCCGCCCTTAAAACCCGGACCTGGTTTCCCCACAATTTTCTATTTAAATATTGTTAAAACTAATATACCCAGAGTAACAATGGTAGTAAGAAGCGATAATGAAAAGGTTGGGGTAATTCCAACGGCTTTGGCTTTCATCGGCTCGGCATATATCACATCGTTGGGGTAAACATAAAACATGTTTTTCCCAATCAGGTTGCCGCTTCTAAGGTCAATAACGTACATTTTCTTTTCGCCATGTTCATTTCGAAGGACTTTGATTCTGTTTCGCCTGGCATAATCAGTTAAACCTCCTGCCAGCGCAATTACTTCATATATTGAAAGTTTGTTCCGCGTCATGTTATAAGTACCCTGCTTAATAAACTCACCGAGCATATATACGGTATTATTTATCAGCACCAATTCAATTCTACAACGTCCCACAATTTTATTAACATGTACTTTCATAGTGTCGCGCGCCTGTCTGATGGTTAAATCTCCAAGATGGATTAACCCGACGTAGGGGAAATAAATGGTTCCGTCGTCATATACATGGTATCCTACAAGCGCCTGGTTTTCACTGTTCAGATAATTGATTCCGGCAACAGGTTCCACAAACTGGGTTATTTGTTTATCAACCGAGGTAATGCTGATGTACAAATAATCATTTGGTTGAATCCTGTAGATAGTGTCTTCGAATTTTTTCCCTTTGAAAGTAGTGGCATATGTACTGTCAATGAGTTTATCGTATTGCATTAAAAGAAGATTTTTCTGAGGGATGCAGGAAGTCAGATAAGTGAAGGCTGCAAAAATGATAAAGATGAAAAATCGGTTTTTGAAAAAAAAAACGGACGATGAAACAATCATGATATTCTCCCCTGGTTAAATCGAAACAAATATAACCAAATATAAATGTTAACTCGTTGAGCTGTGAATAAAGCGTAGTATATCGCTGCGATTGATGGGTTTCACCAAATATCCCTGAAATTTATTTTCGGCGATACGGTCGGTGAAACTTTTGGCAGTAAACGCGGTTTGTGCAAGGAAGGGAATATTCTGATATTCTGGCCATCTTTTTTCCATTTCCGCCTTTAGCAATATGCCGTCCCATGGCTTTGGCAACCCGATATCCATAATCACCGCGTTAAAAATAATGCCTTTGTTGTAAAAAATCTCCATGATGTTCAACGCTTCATTGCCTGAGAAGGCGGTTGAAACAGTAGAAATATTCTCAAAGTATATTAAAAGGATTGAGGCGTTGAACTTGTCATCCTCAACGATAAGGATATTCAACGATTTTTCCCTGATACTTTGTTCAAGATGTGAAAGATCGTCTATGTTTTCGGTTCCGGGCGCCACGGGCAAGGTGATTTGAGCAATTTCCCCCATCAGTTTGCCTGTTGAAAAGCCGATTTTTCCATCAATCTGGTTCAGGGTATTCAACATCGCCTTTATTTCGGGGCTTTGGGCTAAAACGGGGTTGTTCAGATCGTATAGTCGTTTGGGATTCTCCCGCTTTATATAATTGATAATTCCCTGTGGAATGTCCTGCCCCAGATTGTCAATAACAATCAGCGCTTTTTCAGAAATCGAGTCAATTGTAACATCCACAAAAACTTTGTCGTTCCTTGTATATTGAAGCGCTTTTGTCAGCAGAAATTTGATTAGTTCGACAAGAAGTAATTCATCAGTGAAAACGGTGATATCTTCCTGTTGCCTGATCTCAATCCCTATATTATTTTGACTGGAAATGGGATCCAGTAATATCTGCGCTTTTTTCAGGATGGGGGCGATGAGGCATGGAGTGCGGGTAACCTCATAAGAATCAGTTTCGCCGATGCTTATTTTGTTAAAGAGAGTTTTTAGCTGGTTCCCGCTTTTTATTATTGATTCAATATTAACCAGTAACTTTTTATCTTTTGATACAACCGGCTCTTTGACAAGGATAGAGCCAAAACCAAGCATATTGTTTAGTAAAGTTCTCACCTTGTGTTCAAAATCAATTGTCCATCGTCCCGAAATATCATTTGATACAACAGGTTGCGACAAAATCAACTGATCATCCTGCTTTCTGCTCTGCGTATCCCGTGAGCCTTGCGCTTTCTCTTGTTCTTCAACGGGAACACACGTTACAAGGAACTTCTGACCTTCAATTTCTTTGAAATCAATCATCACTGAAATGAGATACCTTCTGACGTCAACGAGGAACAATCGGGTGGTAAATTCCGAAAATTGCCGCACGTCAAACGGATTTTCAACATCTTTCAGGGTGACAAACAAATCTCTGAGGTGGTAATCTCTGATTTCATCCTCGGAGTATCCCGTTAACGATTGCGCTTTTTTGTTGAGAAGAAACAGGTCGCCATCAATATCAGCAAGAAATGTCGCCTCTTTTTTATTTTCTATAAGAGTCTTATAATAATCTTTGTTCGCAAGCGACTTCTTATCGCGACTCTCTCTGTTTCCAAATACGGTTCGAATTGCCATTGGCAGATTTAATGACTATAAATAAATTGCTGGTCCCGGTAACCCGCTATGGGTTGAAACCAATCGTAATATGACGACCCGGACGAAACGCTCCAGGGAACAAATTTCAGGAACCCCTTAAGAATAGGTGTTTTCTCATAAGGATAGTCGAATTTATCAATGATATCAAACGCCCAGGGCAGGTTGTTTGCAGTGGTATAATATCTGCCTGAAGCCGGGTTGCTGTTATCCTGGTATGTGCCAAAATAAGATCCGACTGCAAGATCGGTAGGAGCCTGGTTAATCAGGTGAACTTCCCTGCCTCTGATTTTATTCACTATAATAAACGAGTTGTATGGAGGCGTTCCCATTGCGCTTAAATCAATTGGCGCGGAAAGGGATATGCTTACATAGAGTGTATCAGGCGTCACCCAAATACATCCTTGTGATGTATTAACTCCAACATACTGGTCGCTGGGATGAGCAAGCACAGTATATCCATTGTCGAATAAAATAATGGTAGCTTTTGACTGCCCTGCTTCGGTTCCATTAGCTGAATTTACGATATAATTATCGGTTAAGTGGTTGCCGGTAACACTTGCAACTGCTGAAGGAGGAACGGGTAACTGTATTCCAAAACCATTCTTGTATCCTGCTCCCATTGCCCGGAGTACGTACTTTCCATTAATCTGAACCACCTTGTTCTGTCCGTTTGTAACCTGATTAAAATTGTAATCAACAACGATATCGTTCATATCATAATCACCCTGTTCGGGCCAACGATCCTCGAAAGCGAGACTTCCGTATGTAGTATTTGTAGGGTAATAATTATTGAAAGCCTTGGCGGCGTCAGTCGGATAATCATCAAATGCATTAGAAATACCATCGCCATCGGTATCGGTTTGGGTATAGTTCGGCAATGGAATATTTGCGGTAACCACCGACTGAATAGGATCGGCAGTGACATAAAAAATGGCGTCGTTAAAATCGTTATCAGTGCTCCCGTCGCGTCTTTGGTCTTCAAAACTCAGAAGAAATTTCCCTCTGCCAATATCATTGCATAAAATAGTGTGTTGCTTTTTATTTGCGGTGGCTTCGGGATTTAACTGCTTATCGGAATATAAAATCCAATTGCCATTGGTAATTATACCATTTCTAAACCCGTCGGCAATTAAAACCCATGCTATTTCTGTTCCCGGAGCAAAAACGCCCAAATGAACTCTGTTGCCCGAATAGAGTCCGCCTCCGCTATTGGCAAAGGAAACGTTTGGGAATATTACATGCACGGAGTCAATATTTGCGATTGATGCGGGCGGATTATTGGTATTGTATTTATAATAACCCAAAACGTTTCTATACCCTGCGCCTTCATGAACAAAGGTTACCCAAACATTGCACGCTTCATCAAGCACGATATTGGATTCATTGGTTGAAGTAAAATATTGGGGATGACTCACAGTCGCATTGATATACTCCGGCAAAGTGGCGTTGATATCCTGAAGCATCGCCGCATCAACAATATCATTTGGGGTGGCGAGGTAGTTTGGCACGCCATTGCTGTTATATGTACCCATTGGCACAAAAACGCTGTTTGTACTTTTAAAAATACCATCCCCGCCGCTTTTGGTTGCCGACACAGTAGTTTTTCCGCCAAGAGTACATTGTACCTTGCCGTTGACAAGATTCACAGTTTGCATATTCACAAATCCTATGGCGGTTGTAACAATGGCAACGCTTTTCATATAAACCGGAACTTTATAATCTGCTTCAAATAATCCCCCGGCGTCGGTAATCCCGCAAATCATCTTAGCCCCTCCGTTTTCGGGAAGGTCGGTATAAACATCCACACGCATTCCCTTCACCGGGTCGTTATTGTTATCAAGCATAAGAATTTTAATATTCACATCCTGACTTGTTCGGAAAGTGAATGAAGGGTCGACTTTTAAATCGGTCATTGAGGTGATTACAACTTCAGGAGGAACATCCTCGCTTTGTTTTTTGCATGATACTGACAGTATAGAAATGCCAGATAATCCCAAGAGCAGCCATATAAATAAATTAATCCTGGTTTTCATTTTTTCAGATTTTAGTTGTGCGATTAATACCATTTTCACCAAAGTCACAAATTATCCATCAATTTTAGAACATGTCAAATATACTCAAAAAAAAAGAAAATAACAATAGTCATACTTTTTCCCGATTCAGGTAATCATCAATCAGATTCAGAATTTTTTCATCTTTTTTAATATCGAATTTACGCGCAAAATGCATCTGTGAATTGATAATTTTATGGTAATCATTACTCGTTAAAATGTTGGGATTGGCATTTCCTTCAAATTTTTCCCATTCAATATATCTGTAATTATCATTGATAACACGGTCTTTAAACGTAGAGTTCATGATAATTGTTTGAAAAAGGGTTTCATCGGCATGAATAGTTTTTTTCAAAAATCTTAATAATCCTGTGTGGGTATCAGTATAGTCCAGTATATGAAATATGCAATCTTTTGAAAGAGTCCACCATGAAGAACCTCCATAAGGTTCCATTCCATTGTAGAACCTTCGTTTCCAGCGGAGTTTATCACAAACAAAGGTAATAATACTACCAGTGAACTTAATGAATTGATTTTTATAGGAACTAAAATAAAAACGCTCATAACGGATTATGGCTTTATTCCACCCCTTTTTATTGATGGAATTATATGCGATTAATTCTTTACCAGTGTTTTCGGTCAAAAATGAAAGAATTGCATCAATAGGCATAACGGGATAGTCCTGCCCGCTGATTAACGAGATATAATCGAAATCGTGTTCATTGGCAACGATTTCTTTTAATGAGTTGAGCGTTGATTCAACCTGGCTGAATTCGCTCCAG
>JBAXRP010000214.1:0-7822 GCA_037131145.1 Bacteroidota bacterium | reverse complement strand
CACCAACCGGAACTTTCGGGGACAAGCAGGTTTCCCAGGAAATATTGATGGTGGTAGAAAGGTTCGTTTCACGGCATATTTTCCTGCGATTTACCGCGTCTGCACTTTGGCCCGGGAAAGGCTTCATAACCAAGCTGCCCGATCCAGTTTCACAACCATGGACAGAACTGCAGGCAATGATTCATTTCAATTTTTAGTGATCTGGTCCATAGGGAATCGAGCTGGCCGGGGTGAACTCGCCGAAGGTGCAAATTGTCATAGCCTCTGAAAAGCCATAATAATTTCTCATGCCGATTCTGATCGCCGGAATAACATTTCGGGGACAGGGTAACTTCTCCGGTAAGGAAATCAATGGTTTCACAAAGTGCAAAGGTATTTTCAGGATCAATCCGCCGGAAAGTCTTTATCCTGATGGAAAGGGATTCTCTCAAAGCTTTGACCTTGAAATCCGACAAGGAGAGTTTTCCCCGAAAAAGCCTTGATACTTAAAGAAGTTGCGATCTTGTCAGATCATTTATTTCATATTCAGTTAATTACATCAAATATTTGTTTATAAAACATTAATTTGCAAATGTTATTAGGCTTATCTTATAATACTTATGAAGTCTAAATTAATATATTATAGATACTACAGAAATTCTTACACCTGAAGTATTTACACAAGTGTTAGAATATACCGATGCTTACAAATCAAGATTATTCTCTATGTTTGCATAGAGAAATTTCTTTGCTCATAGTAAACGCACCTAGCATTAAAACCACTTTTATGAAAATCGTATTTTCATTTTGCATGATTGCCATGTTCGCCGTTTCATCAATGGCACAAACCTACATACCCATCACAAATAACATGGTCATTAACAGCTACTCGAATATCAAGTTCATTGCTGGAAATTATGAATTTTCCGATATCCCTGCCGATGGAGTGATTCAGATAAACGGCGTGCAGAATGTTGTACTCGACGGGGACAGTTGTCATGTTAACGGCGTGGGAAAAGTTGGTTATATGATCAAAATTACTAACGCCCACAACATCGTAATCAAAAATTTCGATTCGGTTTTCGGGTACAAATACGCTGTGCATATCATGAATTCCGATCACATAAACATCAACGGTAATGTATTTTGCTGGAACAAGGTTGACTCAGCCGGATGGATTGATGTATGGGCAAACCATACCCAGGCGCTCGGTGGCGGGGTAATGATGTACCAGTGCAGGTCGGCTAATATTTACAACAATATTATGACGATGCAGAATGATGGCGTTGCTCTCTATCATTGCGATAGTATAAATATTCACAATAACGACTTCTCCTGGAATACCTCCTACGGCATCCGGATGTTCTGGACTGATTCTTGCAATATTTATCAGAATAACTGCGCCCATGTCAACCGCCCGCTCACCGATCCCAGCGATTGCGCCGCGATCCTGTTGATCATCTCCAATGAAAACCGGGTTGAGTACAACGACCTCTCCTGGTCGGGCGATGGTGTTTTCCTTGGGCAATACCAGCATTCTACCGTGCCCAACAACAACTATTTTGCTTACAACGAATGTTCCTATTCTCCCCACAATGCCATCGAAGCTACATTCGCCGACGGCAATGTTTATAAACACAATAAATGCAACTACAGCCACTACGGATTATGGCTGGGGTATTCGTTCAACTCGGTGGTTGACAGCAACGAGATTATCGGGAACTACCAGTCCGGGCTTGCTATTGATCGCGGTTTCAACAACGCCATTTCCAACAACATGATAAAGAATAACCCCATTGGAATTGAACTGTGGGAAGGTTCGCCTATCACAGGATATACCACTTTCCATTCTCAGGATTACCCGATACATCACAATATTTTTGAGGGAAATACAAAGGCAGTATCATCCATCAATACCAAACACGCCCTGATTAACAACAATGAATTTAATTACAACCAGCAAGCCAGCCTCTTCCTCGAAGGCGTTTCCGCAACTGATACAATAACTGCGAATACCTTCCGGATGCCAACAGGTTACCACATTTACAACAATTCGGCAAACGCAAAATATGCTCCTGGAAATCTCTTCATCCCCTCAGATACCGCCCTTATCAGCGCAAAAATATACGATAAACATGACAATGCCGCCAAGGGCGAGGTAACCTGGCAACCGGCAATGCCTGGTCCACCTGTATCGTGGCAAACCTTGTCGCCGTGCGATATGGCAGAACCGGCTTCATTGTGGTATGCATATCCCGAAACAGGCTATCCGGCTACAATAAAAATTCCTGATTCTGTTTATTTTGACTATACAGAGAAGAAGGTTGGCGCGGCATCAGTCAAATTAATCACAAGCCGGGGTTATGACCTTGCCCTGAATTACCGCCCGGCAGGAGATTCTTTGTCGCGGTGGATTCTCTCCGACGCCGACACGCTTTACTTCTGGGTTCGAACCATTAAGCAACCTCAGTATGGTTTTCAGTTCTTCTCCATCAGGATCGGCGATGATCACGGGAATTACTATAAATACACTGCTTCGCCAACACTTTTAAATGCTGCAAACCTGGTGTGGAAACAGTATAAAATGCCATTGGCAGGAAATTCACAGTTCTCAAGGTCGGTTTCTGGCGCTATGTCGCTGGACCAGGTAAATTATGTTGAGATCCATGCCGATACCTGGGACTACGGTTTCACGCTGTGGGTTGACGGCGTTCAATTTGAACCCTGTTCGCCTATCACAGCGGTATATCCAATAAAAGCCGGTGATGTCAATACGCTTATAAACTACCCGAATCCTTTTTCTGTATCTACTACAATCGTTTACAATGTAAAAACTGCCGGGAGCGTTAAACTTGAGGTTTATAATTCTCATGGAATCAGAATCCAGACACTTGTTGACAGATTTCTCATAACGGGCGCTTACGAGGTTGAATTTACTTTGTCTGGCATCCCGGATTTTCATCCAGGGATTTATCTGTTAAAACTGACCTCACTTTCAGGCGTAATAACACGGAAAATTATAACAATGGAAAAATGATGACGAAATAGCCAATATTTATCATAATGGTAAAAAGTGATAACTTTGTTCTTTGAAAGAAAGAATTTATAAAATTATGTTACAGCTAATAAAGCATTATATATTAATAAGTTAGATACTGATTTTATTGACAAAA
Source organism: Bacteroidota bacterium (assembly GCA_037131145.1). Lineage (GTDB taxonomy): Bacteria > Bacteroidota > Bacteroidia > Bacteroidales > FEN-979 > CAIVAT01. The sequence continues at coordinate 4,670 of JBAXRP010000214.1, read as the reverse complement.
AGCGTCTTTTTTATCAGCTTTAGAGTTACTTTAGCGTTAGACCTTGCACACACTCGGCCACACAAAGTTATAACCAAAAAAATAAATTCTGCATTTGCAGAGTTCAACAAAAAAATGACGAAACTTTTAAATAATGGGTAAATTGATTTGCCGGAAAAATTCGAATTACATGAAGGTAACGCAAAACAAATTTCTTTGTTAGACAATTCTGTTGATTTAATTGTTACTTCGCCACCTTATGCAAATAATGCGATTGATTATATGCGAGCCCACAAGTTTTCATTAATCTGGTTTAATCAATCCATCGATCAATTAAAACTTACTCGAAAACAATACATTGGATCCGAAACAACTATTAAAGAATTTATTAAACCGCTGCCAGATTTCACAACGTCAATTATTAACCAATTAAAACCGGTTACGAACAGCAAAGGAAACGCGCTTGAACGCTATTACTCTGAAATGCTCCAGGTAATTTCTGAAATGTACAGAGTATTAAAAAATGAACGAGCGTGTGTAATAGTTGTTGCAACTTCTGTTTTGAATGGTGTGGATGTTCAAATTAATAAATGTTTTGCAGAATTAGCTGAACAAGTGGGTTTTGAATTAATAAAAATTGGCAAACGTAAAATTCACAGAGATAAACGAATGTTGCCAACAAGTTTAAATCAGGAAAATACGACTTTATTATTGGAAAATCTATTGAAAACTATGAGCAATATGAGCATGTTGGTATTATTGCCGAAACCTTGAAATCAAATAAGCAATTACGCGCTGCAATTGGCGATTATTTTTTTTTCCTGATATTGTGATCGGTCGTAAACCAATTGAAAATGTAGAAATTAACAAAAACAAGGAAATAATAAAGCCTAATGACCTAAACGCAAATTTAACACCTTTGAGAATTGTAAATTCGGAAAAATTAATTTTACATGCAAGCATTTCATGCAAATGAACAATTCGCAGCGACAGATCTCAAAATTCACTTACAGAAGGCTTGAATTTAATAAGAAATAGAAAAGGCCATACACCACATATTGTAATTGTTACCGGTGAACCATATCCTCAGCGAATTGCTTCATTAGCTCTTGGAACTGGCGATATAGACTGTGTTTATCATTTTGCACTTAGAGAATTATCGAAAGCAGTAAAAAAAGCTAATAACGAAGCTGTTACAGATTTAATGGAAACATTAGTACAAGGTAAAAGATTACGTGACATAAGCGATTTACCATTTGATTTAGCAACATAAATAAATTTATTCCGCCTTCATCATTACCTTCATCATCTCCGCCACAATATTATCAGTTCCTTCAGCAATCTGGCTTATGGAGCCATCCAACATATAACATGGAGTTGTAAACAGTTTTTTTTCAGCATCCACAATCACTTCCCCATGATTGGTTGAAACAGACTTATTTCCCATCTTTTCTATAAATCCAGCAGAGGCAGGATCCTGACCGGTTGTTAGGGAAGCGCCCTGAAACAACTTTGCGAGAATCACCGGGGCAATACACATTGCGCCGATAGGTTTCCCTGCTTGGAACATTGAGTTCACCGCATTTTCAACATCGGCGCTCACAGTGCAATTGTCGCCTTCGAAAGCCCAGTTGCAAAGGTTCTTTGCTGCGCCAAACCCGCCGGGAAAAATCAGCGCATCAAAATTTGCCGCATTGAATTGGGCTAAGGATTGGATATTGCCCCGCGCAATCCTCGCCGCTTCGGTTAAAACATTCCGGAATTCGTGCGTCTCAGCCCCTGTAAGATGATTAACAACATGATGTTGCATGATGTCGGGAGCGAAACACTGATAGGCTGCTCCCGCTTTGTCAATAGCATAGAGCGTTAAAACTGCCTCCTGGATTTCGGCGCCGTCATATACGCCGCATCCGGCAAGAATTACTGCAAATTTTTTCATTTTCTATGTTTTATTTGATCTGTATGTAAAAGACCAAAAGTATGAAAAATTCAATGATTTTGTCGGCTTTGCAAATTATGGAGGTTTCACCAATGCATCCTTCCAACTTGTTTCCCAATGCTTATTGGTTAAACTTTTCAGGGTTTTCGGGTGAACATCCCAATTTTGTTAAAAGAACCGGCAAAGTATGGAAGGTGTTCGATATAGGTGGAATTATTATATAACTTTGCCAAAATTTTTATAAACTCAAATTATCTGCCGTAATGAAGAAAATTCAAATGGTTGACCTGCGGAGTCAATACCTGAAAATTAAAAGTGAAATTGATCAGGGAATACATGATGTAATTGATTCCTGCTCGTTTATTAACGGACCTGCTGTGAGTGCGTTTCAAAAAGAACTGGAAAAATACCTTGGAGTAAAGCATGTTATACCATGTGCAAACGGCACCGACGCTCTCCAGGTTTCAATGATGGCGCTTGGACTTAAGCCAGGCGATGAAGTAATTACCTCTTCGTTCACCTTTATTGCAACTGCGGAAGTTATTGCTTTATTACGTCTGACGCCTGTGTTGGTCGAAGTGGATCCTTATACATTTAATATTGATCCGAAAGCCATTGAGCGCGCTATCACGTCGAAAACAAAAGCCATCGTTCCCGTTCATCTGTTCGGACAGGTTGCTCCAATGGAAGAGATCATGGAAATTGCCAACAGGCACAATCTCTTCGTGGTGGAAGATAATTGTCAGGCAATTGGCGCCGATTATATTTTTAATGATGGAAGTCGAAAGAAAGCGGGAACGATAGGACATATTGGGTGTACATCTTTTTTCCCTTCAAAAAACCTTGGATGTTACGGAGATGGCGGCGCAATTTTCACTAATGATGACGAACTTGCCAGACAAATGCGCGTTGTAGTAAATCATGGAATGGTAGTAAGGTATTACCATGATTATATTGGCGTCAACTCGCGGCTCGACAGTATCCAGGCTGCAATTCTCAAAGTGAAACTGGGTTGTCTGGATGAATATGCTGCAAAACGCCGAGAAGCCGCCGCCATTTACGACTTGGCATTTGCAAATCATCCGAAACTGAAAACGCCTGTCCGTTATGAGAAATCAAATCATGTATTTCATCAATATACTCTCGTCACAAACAATGTTGACCGTAAAGCCCTGATTGAATTCCTTGGCGCACGTGAAATTCCGGCAATGATTTACTACCCGGTTCCACTGCATTTACAAAAAGCATATATTGATCCCCGTTACAAACCCGGAGATTTTCCGGTAACAGAACATCTTTGTGAAACCGTTTTCTCACTGCCGATGCATACTGAGCTGGATCAGGAACAATTGACCTTTATCACAAATAGCGTACTTGAATTTTTAAATCGTTGATTATGGAAACTGGATATTTTGCGCATGAAACCGCAGTGATAGATGAAGGTTGCCGGATAGGAAACGGCTCCAAAATATGGCATTTTACACACATTATGAAGGGCTGTGTAATTGGCGAAAATTGTAATCTTGGACAAAACGTGGTGGTTTCTCCAGATGTATTACTGGGAAGAAATGTCAAAGTTCAGAACAACGTTTCTATCTATACCGGCGTTATTTGTGAGGATGACGTCTTTCTCGGTCCATCTATGGTATTTACTAACGTTATTAACCCCAGAAGTCATATACTTCGCCGCGATCAATATTTAACTACCCTGGTCAGGCGAGGGGCTTCAATTGGGGCGAATGCCACAATAGTTTGTGGCAATGAAATCGGTGAGTTTGCATTTATCGGAGCAGGCGCAGTAATAACTAAAAATGTTCCTGCTTTTGCCCTCGTGGTAGGAAATCCTGGTCGGCAGGTTGGCTGGATGAGCGAATTCGGACACAGGCTCCATTTTGATGAACACGGAATAGCAATATGTCCCGAAAGTCATGAAAAATATCAACTTACCTCTGACGACTCAGTTATCAAAATAGAAAAGTAACTTTATGAATAATGTGAATAAACCCTTTAATTTTGCTCTAATCGGAGCTGCCGGTTACATTGCCCCACGACACATGAAGGCAATTAAAGATACAGGGAATCACCTGATTTGTGCGCTTGATCCTTATGACGGGGTTGGAATCATGGATAGTTATTTTCCAGATTCTGATTTTTTTATTGAACCCGAACGGTTTGACAGGCATCTCGATAAACTTCGCAGAATGGGTCATTTAAAAAAGCGGCTCGACGACCTTAAAGTTGATTTTGTGAGTATATGTTCACCAAACTATATGCACGACTCTCATATTCGTTTAGCCCTCAGAAATGAATCTCATGCAATTTGCGAAAAACCAATTGTGCTGAATCCATGGAATCTTGACGCTTTGTTGGAAATTCAGAAAGAGACAGAAAAACAGGTGTTTACAATTCTCCAATTGCGTCTGCATCCTTCCATTAAAGCGCTCCGGGAGGAAATTCATAAAGGACCCAGGGATAAAGTGTACGACCTTGATCTCACATATATAACATCGCGCGGAAACTGGTACTTCCGGTCATGGAAAGGAGATCTTGAAAAATCGGGAGGTATCGCAACAAATATCGGGGTTCATTTCTTTGATATGCTCACATGGATATTTGGAAATGTTAATGAGAGTTTTGTTCATATTTTAAAGCCAAACAAAGCTGCAGGTTTGCTGAAACTCGAACATGCCAATATTCGATGGTTTTTAAGCATTGATTTCAACGATATTCCCGCTGAAATCAGGCAAACGGG
>JBAXRP010000213.1:0-7851 GCA_037131145.1 Bacteroidota bacterium | reverse complement strand
AGGTTGTCATTAAATTCCTTTTTGTTTTTCTTAGCGTTCTCGCAATCAGTATTGGCGTTTATGCCTTTAATTCAAGCTGGATAACATTTGTCATGTACACCTGGGTGAGGTTGATGGTTTATATCCTCCTGGTCAATTTCTGGGGGGTTGCTGGCAGGCTTTTCAATGTGAGGCAGGGAAAAAGAATTTTCGCATTGATCAGCATTGGCGAGGTTGTTTCGTACATGACAGGCTATCTTTCAATACCGCTGATCCTGAAATTTCTCAACACTCCCAGCCTGCTTTTCCTTGCTTCATTATTTCTGTTTATCTGCCTTTTAATGGTTTTGATCATTTTCGCAACATTTAAAGACCAGCTTAAATCTGGAATAGTTAATTCCGTAAAGGTTGATAAATCATCCCAATCGGATTGGAATTACTGGAATCTCCTGAAAAAACCCTATTTCCGCGTAATTTCCATGATGGCGCTGCTTCCCATCTTTGGATATTTGTTTGTTGATTTTTTATTCCTCGCACAAACCAAGGTTGAATTTGCAAACAACCCGCAGGACATTGCCCGGTTCCTCGCAATTTTCCTGGGTTCTCTGGCATTCTTTGAGATTCTGTTAAAGCTGGTATCAGGAAGGTTCCTCAATAAATACGGGCTCCGTCCCAGTTTACTGTCATTGCCAATCATTCTTATTTTCAGCGTCATTCTGGCTGCGGGATTTGGAGCGCTCTATGGTCCCATCGGCATGTTTTTCTCCTTTATCGCCCTTGCCCGCCTTTTTGAACGATCAATCAGGGGAGCTGTTTACGAACCGGCATTTCAGTTGTTGTACCAACCTGTTCCCACTGAACAGCGTCTCCCTTTTCAAAATCAAATCGAAGGTATTCCAAAAGCATCGGGAACTGTAATCACAGGCGCCGTTATCTTAATATTTTCCATCTTTCCGTTCATCACGCTTGTTCATTACACCTGGATATTCATCGTAGTACTCGGACTGTGGATTTGGGTCGCATTTAAAATGTATGATGAATACCGAAAGATGATTAAAACCAAGCTGAGCGAACTTAAAAGTTCCGAACCTGAAGAGCGCGACTCAATCGTCGCCCTTTATGGAAAGATACTTTCCGATTCGAACTCTGAGCAATTTCAACGCAATTATGAAGTAATGGAAAAAGCGGAGCCGGGAATGGTTGAAAAAATTCTTGAAGCTACATACTACCTTGCCGCGCCTCCTGTAAAAGAAGCCATTTTAAATAAAATCAGAGAAAAACAACTTGTCGCTACCCTGCCTTTTCTTTCGCGGATTAAAAATAAGTCGGAATTGCCCGAAATGAACATCCTGATTGAAGAAACAATCATATCGTTAAAAACCGCAGAGGATTATACTTTTGAACTTATGAAGGAGCTTGCAGGCTCAAACGATGCCGGCGAGCGGCTCAGAGCTGCCCGTCTTCTCGGTTCATCGGGCAGGTACGCCACCTTCAGGCTACTCGTCAATTTGCTGAAAGACCCTGATCCGGAAATTGTAAAAGCGGCTATTCTATCCTGCGGAAAAATCAAAAGATTTGAATTGTGGCCATATATCATCGAGCGGCTGATTGTGCCGGAGTTCTCAAACTCAGCGGCAATTGCAATAAAAAAAATTGGCGAACCGATTCTTGCCGACGTAGACCGATTGTTTGAAAAAATAAGCGGGCATAAAGCAGCGCAACTGAAAATCATCACTATTTATGAATCAATCGGAAGCCCAAGAGCCATTAAATTCCTTCGCGACAAAATAAACCATCCCGATAAAGATATTCGTTACCGGGTTTTATTAGCGCTGAGCAACATAGAGTACCATGCATCGGCGTTGGAAATTTCTTTTATCAAAGATACAATTGAAGAATCGGCTGAAAATATTGTCTGGATTCTCGCATCGCTGAATGATCTTGCAGGAGCAAAAAATGCAGGCGATCTGCAATTAGCGCTGCTCCAGGAACTGGAAGAGAAAAAGGAACATGTTTTCCTTTTGCTTTCGCTACTCTATGATTCAAAAACAATCAGGCATATCCGCGAAAATATTGAAAGTAAGGATATCAATGCCAAGATTTACGCGCTTGAAATCGGAGATATGATGATTTCAGATGAGATAAAGGAGTTGTTTTTTCCGATCTTCGAGGATTTGCCGGTTCACGAGAGGTTAAGCCGGTTCAGCCTGCGTTTTCCGCAGGAAAAAATGAACCTCGAAGAACGGTTGCACGATATCGTCAACAAAAGCTATTCATATTCAAACCGGTGGACCAAAGCATGCGCCATTTCTACACTGAGCGTTGAAATACCCGATGATAATCTCACAGAAGAATTGCTGGCAGCCAACCTCGTTAATTCCGACCCACTGCTGAGCGAACTTGCCGCCTGGGGACTTTTTAACCGGAACCGCGGGTACTATTTTGATACCCTGATCATGTTTGATAAAAAGGACAGGGAAAAAATAACCGGTATCGTTGAAAAAATCAAATCCTTCGAGCGGAAATCTGACAAGCTGCTATTCCAGAAAGTTGTGTTGCTGAAAAACACCGAACTGTTCTCAACTCTTCCTGAAAACGAAATCACACATCTTTTGTTAAACCTTGAGGATGCAGCAAAACACAGCGATCAGGATGACGGTTCAGCCATTGATAAACCGGCAGATAAATTTTCAGTCAGTTTCGACGATGGATTTACAATAACGATACCGCGCGAGCGGCTTTACGAATTAATGACAGGCGATTTTGTATTTGCCGAACGCTATTTCAGGATTTTCAATAAAACAATGTCTAAATGAAGGAGTATGAATAAATTGGTCATTACCTTCCTGCTACTTATTTTCCGGGGAATAATCAGTGGGCAATCACTCCATGATAATGATCCCGGATTCCCGTTTTTAAAGAATTTTGCTCCCTTTGAATACAAGGCTCACGCCCAGAATTTTGCAATTACGAGCGACCGCCGCGGGATGATCTATTTTGGCAACTTTGCAGGCGTACTACAATATGACGGGGAATTCTGGCGACTGATTCCAACTGAAAAAACTACAAAGGTTTCAGCTCTGGCAACTGATTCGGCAGGAAAAATCTATGTGGGGGCAAGAGGTGAAATCGGCTCTCTTGAATCGGATGATAACGGTAGAATGTATTTTAAAAGTCTTTTAAACTCCGCAGACTCTTCAAATCCATCGTTTTCTGATGTTTTACAAATTTTCCCCGCTTCCGGAGTAATATATTTTGTAACCAGGAAAATGATAATAGCTCTGGATCACGGAAAACTTAAACCGTGGCAATCGCCAAATGAAATTGTCAGTGGGTTTTACATAAATAAAACTCTGTACCTGCAATTAAAGGATATAGGATTATGCTTGTACAACAATGGACAAGTCGCCGCAGCGCCGGATGGCAATTTGTTTTCCGACGCAATTGAAATCAGAGCAATGCAACCTTATCCGGACGGACGTATTCTGATCGTTACCGGAACGCAAGGTTTATATCTTTTTGATTCCGCAGGGATCAAAAAATTTAACGCCAGCTCCGACAATCTTTTAATGAAAAGCCTTGTCACAACCGCCGACATTCTGACCGACGGCTCTTATGCCATAGGAACTTCACAGCGGGGAATTATCATCATCAACAGCGACGGATCCATCAAACAAATCATTGACAAAAAAGCCTCGATACGGAATGAGTTTGTCCAGGACCTTTTTACCGACAACAAGAATATCCTCTGGGCTGCCCTGAACAATGGCATTACGATGGTTGAAATTCCTTCGCCCCTCACTTTCTTTGATGAACAATCGGGTCTGAACGGGGCTGTCAACAATATCATCAGGATTGATAATACTCTTTATATTTCCACCTACCAGGGATTATTTTACTATGATGAAACGGCTTTTGGATTTCTGCCTATTCAGGATATAATCACGGCGTGCTGGTGTACTATTCCCTACGAAAACGGTTTACTGGCAGCCACATCTCAGGGAGTTTTTCAGGTGATAAATAAAAAAGCTAACCTTATAAAGGAGGGCTTTGCCATGTCAATTGTTCGTTCGACAAAAGATCCTTCTTTGATATTTATTGGCGAGATGCGCGGTTTTTTCAGTTTAACAAAACAAAATGGACGGTGGCAATCAGAAAAATTTGAAGGACCGGAAGTAGAAATTACCGACCTGCAACCCGATGGCTATGGAAACATCTGGGGATCTACCTTATCCAAAGGGGTGTTTCGATATTCGCCGGGAGAAAGCTCTCCTGTGTTTTATACTCAGAAAAATGGTTTGCCGGAGGATATTGGAAGTTCGATTAACCCAATCGGGCAGCAGATGAGCATTTCCACCCGCAAAGGAGTTTTCGTGTTCAACGAAGCTACACATTCATTTGATCCGATAACTTTATGTCCCGGCGAAACGCCAGGAAACGAACAATGGTTTTCACTAATAACGCCAACATCAACGGGAAATATATGGGTTAATAACGGTGATGAAACCGATGTAAAGCTTCTGGTAAAAAGTGGCGCCCGGTACAAACCGTTAATCGCTCCTTTTTTAACTATTGCCGATTATGTTATCTGGGCTATTTATCCTGAAACCGATGGAATTGCCTGGTTTGGCGGTCCCGACGGACTGATCAGGTATAACCCGTTGGTTAAAAAAACTAACATCGATCCGGCGCCTGCGCTGATTCGCAAGATAATAATCCGAAACGATTCTGTAATCTATTCCGGCAATGAAGGCTCAGGCAATACTATTCTGAGCCGCGAAAACCTTGTATTGCAATACCGCGATAACTCCCTGCGTTTTGAATTTAGCTCGCCATATTATACTGCGATGGGCGAAAACCAGTACCAGTACATCCTCGATGGCTTTGAAGAAACCTGGTCGGATTGGACAACCCAGTCGCACAAGGAATATACAAACCTTCCAAAGGGAGATTTCCAATTTCGGGTAAAATCGCGCAATATTTATGGAATGATTTCAGCCGAAGCAGATGTGAGTTTCCGGATACTTTCACCGTGGTTTACTACATTCTGGGCTTACCTTATGTACGCTCTCCTCGCCGGCGGTTTGATATATGTCATAGTTATTTACCGCAACCGCCAACTGATGAAAGAAAAGCGGGTACTCGAACAGCGAATTGCCGCACGTACCGCCGAAGTTGTTCAGCAAAAAGAGGAGATCGAAAAACAATCGGAAGAACTCAGCGATAAAAACGACGAGCTTGAGAAAATAAATACAGCAGTAAAATCAATCAATGTTGAAATAAACTTTGAAAACCTTCTCCAGTCATTACTCGAAAAAATGAAGGTAATCCGCTCTGCCGAAAAGTCTTCGGCGCTGGTTTATGATAAAAAAATAAACGTCTGCAAATTCAAAGCCAGCTTTGGTTGGAGTAATCAACAACTTAACAATATTACACTTTCCCTGAACCAGGCAGAAAACTGTTACCTGAAGAATGCGGAGGAAATTTTTGAGGATATTTTTATTAAAACCGAATTTTCCTCGTTTGAGGATATCCCCGAATTAAATGCTCTGACCAAACCAAAGTCAATGGTAATACTCGTAATAAGGGTTGAAAACAAGGTGGAGGCTTTCCTGATTTTTGAAAACATGAACCGCGAAAATGCATTTGAACCGAAAGACGTCAGCTTCATTAAAAATTCAAAGGAGCATATTATTTCTGCTTTCATTCGCACCAGAATACTTGAAAACCTTCAACAAACGCTGCAAAATCTCAAGGATACCCAGGATCAGTTGGTTCAGTCGGAAAAACTGGCGTCGCTGGGCGAACTTATCGCCGGTATTGCTCATGAAATTCAAAATCCGCTGAATTTTGTCAATAATTTCTCATCCCTTTCTGCCGATCTTGCCGATGAACTTGTTGATTTTATTACCGGTCTGAAAGACGTTCTAACTCCTGAAAAATATGCCGATATTGATGAAGTAATTGGAATGATAAAAGGGAATGTCACGAAAATAAATGAACATGGCAAAAGAGCCGAAAGCATCGTAAAGGGAATGTTGCAACATTCGAGAGGGCGAACCGGCGAGTTTGAACTGGTTGAAATCAACAATATGGTTTCGGAATATGCCAACCTCGCCTATCATGGAATGAGAGCAAAAGATAAAAATTTCAATACGAGCATCAAAACACAGTTGGATCCGCAAGTGGCGAAAGCCAGCGTCATTCCGCAGGATCTGAGCCGCGTTATACTCAACATTGTGAATAATTCCTGTTACGCGCTCAATGAAAAGGTGAAAAAACTGATTCCGGGGTTTAGTCCCGAAGTGTTGATAACCACGAAAAAAATCAATGATAAAATTGAGATTCGAATCAGAGACAATGGCTCAGGTATCCCGGAGCAGGTAATTGAAAAGATTTTCAACCCGTTTTTTACTACAAAACCTACGGGGAAAGGCACAGGACTTGGACTTTCAATGAGCTACGATATAGTGACTCAGGTTCACAAAGGAAAGCTGGAAGTAAAATCCAAAGAGGGTGAGTTCACCGAATTTATCATTACCATTCCTGAAAAGCAATCGTGAACCATGCCGCATTGATTTAAAAAAGTTCAGTTCTCCGATTTTTTCACCAAAGCCTTTGGAACCGAAGTTTTGCCATTACAAACCACAAACTCATTGCCCCCAGAGAAATAAGTGAAACGCGGTCAATCCATGAAGATATTTCGGAACCCCAGAGGTCGTTGATGTTTCCTCCCAGAAACAAAAAGCCGGTAATTGCAAGGAATTTCATCTGAATGGATAATTCCCGGAAGGAATATAAAATCAACACAACCGCCGGGAGGAATAGACCAAAGGAATTTTCGCCGCTGAAAGCAAGCAGCGGGATAAGTCCCACTAATAAGAACATTTCGAGGCGTTCCGGGTTCGAAATTGCCGTTCCCTTTTTTATGAGAATAATCATAAGAATTGCAAGAAGGACAAGTATTAGCGACTGAAAGGCGAGGAAGAGCGCCGGAGTTTTCAGTATTCCTCCGAGGAAGGCGTACCGGGAGATGACGCTGAAAATTGTTTGGTTGGCAGGTAAACTAAATTCTTGTTTATTCCCCAGTTCCACAAATATTTCATGGAACCATGCCACATATTGATTTGCCGTTAAATAAACTGAACGATAAAAAAGCAATGGGACAATTGTCAGAATTGCCGTGTAAATAAGAAAAAATGTCAGCTCCTTCCACCTCTTTTTATAGAAAAGGTAAGGGAGAAATATCAATCCGAATGGTTTTATGAATATTCCCGCAGAAAGTAGAAAACCTACAGCTCCTGGTTTTCCGGCAACAAGGAAGCGGCATGTTAAAAAGTAAAGAAGCATGAGGATAAAGTTGACCTGTCCCAGATGTAATTCTCTCAGAAAATGAACCATAAGAATCAGCCCGGTCAATAGTACGAGTGAATTTACGCCGGCTGGTTTTTCACCAATGCCATTTGGGCATACCAGTTGTATTGCAGAATAGATGCAACCAAGCATGACGAAAGAATAAAACAACCAGTAAACTACTTTTGCAATCGAAAAAGGTAAAATCGCAAATGGAATAAAAAAAACAGCCGAAACCGGAGAATATTTAAAAAGATAGAAATCGTCTGCCTTGATTCTGTAAAGATTCTGACCTTCCAGAATGCGGGCTGCCGATTTGTAATAAACCTCGAAATCGGAGAGCCAGAATCGCCCGTTCCATATCTCGGCAAATAAAAACAGCAGGAATACCAACCCTACCAAGGCAAATCCCATCCAGGGATTTTGCTTATAAGAAAAGAAATTTTTCATAGTTAATTTATCGTCTTCGTCCCTCGTCCCTCGTCCCTCGTCCCTCGTCCCTCGTCCCTCGTCCCTCGT
>JBAXRP010000212.1:0-7878 GCA_037131145.1 Bacteroidota bacterium | reverse complement strand
TCCCTCGTCCCTCGTCCCTCGTCCTTCGTCCCTCGTCCCTCGTCCCTCGTCCCTCATCTTTTCAGCGGATGCGCCTCCGTGTTAAAAACCACCTTACTAAGATCCAAAATGCTTTCAGGGGCAAAAAGCAGAAAGGCATACTTTAGGGTTTCAGCAAAAAAGAAACTTTCCATCGAATCCGTAAGGGTAAATTTCCTCACATCCTTCATGGCGGCGTAGCCGGCTTCTGTTCTGCACTTTTCGAGAATATCGCCAATCATTAGCTCGCCCATTCTTAGATACTCGTCGTTTTTTGTCACTCGGTAAAGGTAAAAGCAGCTTTCAATGTTCTCAGGACGCAACGGATAGTCGGGGTAAAGAACAGAATCATTGCGGAAATTGAACTCTTCCGGCTCAAGGTTAAAGTGTGTCCACATATAATAATTGCCTGTTTGGATGTTCCTCGCCGTGGATATGTCGCCCGATAACGCCAGAATTCCGGCATAAAAAGCATCGAGAGCTCCATAAAGTGAGTTTGTTTCCTTGCCGGAAAGCATATCCACACGCGTGAAATACCACCCTGAAGCCACTTTGGTCAGCATGAATTTTTTTATTGCGCGATTATGTACCTCCCATGCCTCCTTGCAATCTTTATCGCCAAAAAGCAGCCAGGCTTTGTACAAATACTCATAGTATGAATCAATGCGTGCGCCGATCTGACTTTCAGTATTTTTCCATTCGCCGGTGTTTACGTCAATCACAGCGCCAACGAGGTCGTTGTCACTACGACGGCGATATACTTCAAAAGCAGCCTTTTTTGCAATTTTGTAGTATGTTGAATCCTCGGAATATTCAGTGAGTTTGCCAAATTCGAGCAGGTAAGTTCCAATTTCAGCAGGATTGCTTTGGGCGTCGCGGGTCTTGCCTGTTCTGAGATTTACAAAACGAAAAGGCATTCCGGTTGGGGAATTGAATGCTGGTAATAATCGTTTTCCCAAGTCAAGCGCGATGGTGAGAAATTCTTTTTCACCCGATAATTCATACGCCGAAATGAGTCCTCCAAGAAGTCGGATGTTAATTTCGAAAAGCTGAACTTCCTTGTCAACATCAAAATTGAGCCGGGAAAAGATCAATGTTTTTGCCTCACCCGCCTCCTTTTTCATCCCCATGAGTATGAAGGTATCGTAAGCGTCAACCGGCGTCATTAAAAAGGAAACGCCATACCAGTTGTTACCGGTTTTGCTGATGGGATTCAGCGCGTCATAACCCCATGAGTAAGTTTTATAACCGTTCCAGGCATGGCGACAGGCTGAGATGACCTTATTTTTGATAGCTTTTTTTCTGGCTCCTGGAAACGACTGACCCTGAATTTCTCCCGATGCCAAAAGCAGAAACCCTGAAATCACAAGGATGATGAGCTTTTTGAACATCAGGGAAGCATTTTTTTTGTTAACATTAATCCGATGATGGTTTCCACGATCTCCTTCATTGAAAGAGTTTGACAGTTGAAGGAAAGATCGAAAAGATATGGATTGAATTTATCGCCATATACCAGTTCAATCAACGATTTTCGTTTTTGATCAGTATCTTCGGCAAGTTTGATTGCCGCTTCTCTGTTTATTCCCTTTAATTGACATATTTCGGGAATTCTCCATTCGAGCGGCGCCTGCAAACGAACATGGATAGCGTTTGGGCAGCCTTGCAAAACGCCAACGCCGCCGCGTCCTACAATAATCATTCTGCCTTTTTGCGCAAGTTCGCCGATAACCTTTCGGATGGTTTTTTTCATGCGATGGTTGCTTACATACGAAGTGGTGAAAGAAGCGAGGACGTCAGCGAGAATGCCTTTTGCGCCGGCGCTTATCATGTAATTGATCTCCGCAGGATTTAACTCAAGTTCTTTTGCCGCCGATTCCACAATCTCCTTGTTAATGAAACGCCAGCGTTTTTGGTTTGGCGCTGTCGTTTGTCCGTTAATCGTTTCAGTTAGCAGTTGTGCAATTGGTTTCGACGGGCATCCGAATTCCCTTGAAATTGTGACAACCGGACCTGTCCCGCAGGGCTTAACGGATTCCACGTCGGAGAACGACCGTTCGAGATATTCACGAAGCATGTTTTCCATAATTAAACCTCCTATGTTAAGGTGATATACAAATATACGGAATTTACCGCAGAAAAGCAAGTGTTGGCGCTTTGGGTGATTCTAAAGCGTTGCAACAAGTTGTTTGAGTTTGGTCTCCGCAACTTTAGCCGTAAAAGAAAACTGGATGTAGCGCGTAAGAGACTGGATATAGCTCTCTTCTGCCTGCCTAACTTCAAGCGAAGTGGTTTGCCCCAATCGCAGGCGATCCATAGATATTGTGAGGTTCTCCTTAGCAAGCGCTTTATTGCTTTTCTCAAGTGTGAGCAACTGCATGGCATGCTCATAATCTGAAAGAGCGTTTTGCAACTCGGTATTTACCGAGGTTTTAACGCTCTGAAGACTATATTGCGCCGACTGGCTCTGCAAGCGCGCTACCCGAACCTGGCGGTTGATATTTCCCCCATAAAATATTGGAAAATTCAACGAACCTCCTATTAGAGCGCCATTAGAGCTGTTTTTTGTTGTCGTGCCGGCAGAGTAGTCATTAAGCAGAAAATTATATCCGGCTGAAATGTCAACCCAAGGCAACCGCTGCGCCGAAAGTTCCTTAATCGCGAGGGCGCTCACATCAACAGCCTTCTGAAAACCCAACACCTGTGTATTCTGTGAATAGAGTTTATTGTTGAGATCGTTTTTATCGGGAATATATGACAGGTCAATGGAATCCACTACTTCATACGGAGTATCAGCATCGCGGCTGAGCCATTTGTTCAAGGTTCTTTTCGAATCGAGAATGACAGTCTGCTGAATAATGGCGTTCTCCATAAAAACATTCAAATCCACCTGCGATTGCAGAAGGTCTGTTTTAGGAACGAGTCCAGCCTTAAAACTGGCTTGCAGGATGTTCACGCGTTCTTTGTTATAACGGATAATTTCGTTCAGCGAAGAGAGTTGCTGTTTTTGCCGAACTACTTCATAGTAGGCAAGAATTACATTGAAAAGAGTCTGCGTTACTTTATCCCTGAACCGGATTTCACCCAGATCCCGGATTTCCTGTAGTTTTTTTCGTGTGACAAACATTTTTCCCCCGTCGAAGAGAGTCCAGTTTGCGACTACGCCCGTTGAGAATGAGTTTGACTGAGAACTGCTGTAAGAAAAAATATCTGAGGCGTTGAGGCTGATATAAGGAAGCATACCGGCATTTCCGGCGGTATTGTTAACAGAATCTATATCGGCTGACGCCCGTGAAATCAGGATGTCGTAGTTTTGTTTCATTGATATTAACATCGCATCATCAACAGTGATGAGGGATTGGCAGAAACCGGAACGAAAGACGAGGAGTAAAACGAAAATTATGAGATTGCGCATCGGCATTGTGAGTTGTATTATTTTGCAATTTCTGTAGGATCAACTATATCTTCGCGCGCTTTGCTACTTGCCATTATGATGTACATTGTCGGGATTACGAACAAGGTCAGGATCAGGGCGAAGAGTAGTCCTCCCACAATCACTACGCCAAGCGGTACGCGGCTCGACGCTCCGGCGCCAAGAGCAAGCGCGATGGGTAACGCGCCGAAAACAGTAGCGAGAGAAGTCATCAGGATAGGGCGCAAACGGGCTGCCGCCGCTTCAAATGCAGCTTCGGCTTTTACCAGCCCGGTTTTTCGCTTCTGGTTGGCAAATTCAACAATAAGTATCCCGTTTTTAGTGACAAGTCCGATAAGCATAATCATCCCGATTTCGGAAAAAATATTCAGCGTATTTCCAGTGATCCACAAACTCAGCAAAGCTCCTGCCATTGCCAATGGAACGGTGAGCATAATGATGAATGGGTCGCGGAAACTCTCGAACTGGGCGGCAAGGATGAGATAGATCAGAACCAGAGCCAAAATCAGAGCGAAGGATGTGTTTGAACTGCTTTCGGCAAAATCGCGCGATGGTCCCAGCAAAGCTGTCTGGAAAGATTCATCCAAAACTTTTTTCGCGATCTTCTGCATAGCGGCAATCCCTTCGCCCAGCGTTCGTCCCGTGGCAAGCGATGCTGAAACAGTAGCCGATTTGAACCTGTTGAAATGATAAAGTGTAGGCGGACTGCTGTTTTCCCGCATGCTTACAAGATTATCAAGTTGAATAAGAGCGCCGAAATTATTCCTGACATAAAGTGAAGTAATATTGGAGGGATCGCTGCGCGAAGGTCGCTCAACCTGTCCGATCACGAAGTATTGCTTACCGTTTCTGAGGAAATAGTCGTACCGTCTGCCGCTCATGGCGAATTGCAGCGTATTGGAAATATCCTTCACATTAACTCCCAGATCGGTTGCTTTAAGTCTGTTTACCGTAAGGTTTAATTCCGGTTTGTTGAATTTCAGATTAACGTCAACATTCCCGAAAACACTGTCTTTTCTTGCTTCTTCAATAAATAGTGGCAGAAATTTCTGAAGTTTTGCAAAATCCAGGTTCTGAAGTACGAACTGAACAGGAAGTTGCGAACCGCCTGCGAGAGAGGTTGAGATTGTTTGCTCCTGATTAGGAATGATTCGCGCTTCAGGGAATTTTTTGTAAAGTTTTGTAAGCCGGTCATAAACCTGTTGCTGAGTTGCTTTCCGCTCGCCGGGTTCGGTAAGAAAAATATTCAGACCGCCTGTGTTGGCAGAGGAGCTTTGCCCGGTTGCCGTTCTTGCAAACACCAATCTTCCTTCGGGAACACTGTCCATCACCCGTTGCGCAATCCTGTCCATAAGGTTTTGCATATTATCGAAATCAGTTCCTTCCGGCGTTGTAACACTTGTTCTGAGGATGCTGTGATCTTCCAGCGGAGCCAGTTCCGATTTCAATGTTGCGCCAAGCAAAACAACCAGTAAAACGCAAATTCCGAGGATAATGAAAGATAGATATTTCCTCCTGATGAAATAAGCGAGTATCTTCCTGTAGCCGCTATCCAAACCTGCATAGAATGGTTCTGTGGCATTATAAAACCGCGAATGTCGGGAAAGGCTGCCGCCCATTTTGACATTAAGCACAGGCGTCAGCGTTAGCGAAACAAAAGCCGATATAAGAACTGAACCTGCCACCACGATTCCAAATTCGCGGAAAAGCCTGCCCGTAAATCCACTAAGAAAAATAACAGGAATAAAAACGATTGCCAGCGTAAGCGAAGTGGAAATTACTGCAAAGAGAATTTCCCGCGTTCCTGAAAACGCTGCCCTCCATTTGTCCATGCCGAGTTCGATCTTCTTGAAGATGTTTTCAGTTACAACTATGCCATCGTCAACAACAAGACCTGTTGCCAGAACAATTGCCAGTAGCGTCAGAACATTCACTGAAAATCCGAAAATATACATGATGAAAAATGAACCAATCAGCGAAACGGGAATGTCAATAAGCGGACGCAGCGCGATAACCCAGTTACGGAAAAAGAGAAACACAATAAGCACGACAAGGGAAATGGCAATGAGCAGCGTTTCGCCAACATCCTTAACCGATTGTCGGACAAACTTGGTTTTATCATAGCCGATGTTCAGCTTCAACCCGGCAGGCATATCTTTTTCGATTTCGCGGAATCGCTTGTAAAATTCGTCGGCAATTTCGATATGGTTTGCGCCGGGCAGCGGTATTAGCGCCAGGCTTATCCCTTCCACGCCGTTCAGTTTGACCTGGGTTTCTTCATTTTCAGGACCAAGAACGGCTTCCCCGATATCGCTCAGGCGGATTACCTGGTCGTTGGTTTGCCTGATGATAATATTGTTGAAATCATCTTCTGTAATAAGTCTCCCGAATGTTTTTATGATAAGCTCGGTATTTTTCCCCCTCACCTTTCCGCTTGGAAGTTCAACGTTCTCTTTATCCAGCGCCTGGTTTATATCTTCTGCGGTAAGATTATAGGCAGCCATCTGGTCAGGCTTCAGCCAAAGTCGCATTGCCGGGCGTTTCTGACCGTAAAGCCCTACAGAGCTGACGCCGGGAATTGTCTGAAGTTTTTCCTGAAGCACATTTTCGGCATAGTCGCTGAGTTCAAGCGCGTTCATTGTGGTGCTCTGAACGGCGACGGTGATGATCGGGTCGGAATTGGCGTCGGCTTTGCTTACCACCGGAGGCGCGTCAATATCCTGCGGCAAACTCCTTGTAGCCTGAGATGTTTTATCCCTGACGTCGTTGGCGGCTTTTTCAAGATCGGCGCCAACATTAAATTCTACAACGATTGTACTGCTTCCGGTAGAGGAAGATGAGGAAATTGACTTAATACCTTCGATCCCGTTTATTGCTTTTTCCAATGGTTCGGTGATCTGCGATTCGATGATTTCAGGATTTGCGCCGGTGTAGGAAGTCTGAACGTTAATAGTGGGGGGATCAATTGCAGGATATAGCCTTACTCCGAGAAATGTAAAGCCTACTACGCCGAAAAGGACGATAATGAGACTCATCACAATAGAAGCAACAGGGCGTTTTAAAGCAAAATCGGATATTGACATTTGGCTGGTTTTATCGGAGATTCACGCCCGTTAGTGTATTTTTGAAAATTTCAGAGCAGAGTTTGGCCGCAGGAAAAGAATACCGGTAGTGACTATTGTATCTCCGGCTTTAAGACCTGAAATAACTTCTACATCCCGCGTTCTGCGCGTTCCGGTTTCGATGGTTGCAAAGGTTGCTTTCCCATCCCTCGCTACGATCACTTTTTTATTTCGTTCCTGCGGAATCACCGATTGAGTAGGGATCATCAGGGCGTTTGGGTTAATTGTAAGAGGAACCGTAACAGTTGCAAAAACGCCAGGTCTGAGCGCCTGATCCAGCCCGCTAACCAAAGCGCGGACCCGCAGGTTGCGGGTGGCAGCCTCAATACCGCCTTCGGCGGCGATGATCCGGGCGGAAAAAGTGGTATCTGAACCCTGAACCGTAAACCTTACAATCTTTCCTTCGGAAATCTCCCTGCCGTATTTCTCCGGCACACTGAAGTCAAGTTTTAACTGGTTGGTTTCGCGAATGGTGGCAAGAGGAGTTCCTGCGGTAACCTGGGCGCCCAAACTGATATTCCTTAATCCAATTATCCCGTTATATGGCGCGAGAACCTCAAGTTTGCTGATTTGTGCTTTCAGAACCTCAATGTCGTCGCTGATTGAGTTTACCTGTAATGTTGTCTGATCGTATTCAAGTTCGCTGATACCGCTGACTGCGAGAAGTTCTGCCTGCCGTTTTTTTGTCTGGCGGGCAATCTCAAGCTGGGTTTGTAATTTTCGAAGGCTTGCCTGGAGATCAGCGTCAAACAGTTTGACCAGTATTGTGCCTTTTGTTACGAATTTGCCTTCCGGTAAATTGATCATCACAACGCGCCCCGATACATCGGGCATCAAAACAGTCTCCTCAAACGACTTAATGGTGCCTGAAACGGTAATTTCCTGTTCAAGCAATGTCGGTTTGACAATATATCCTTCAACCACCTGGGAGGGATTCTGCTTGTTGGTTTGCCGGGTTTTTTCATTATTTCCGCTATTGCATGATAATAGCGAAAATAAGAGCAGGAGCATGAAAATGGGTAAGACTTTCAATGATTTTTTCATATTGGAGATTGACTGGAATTTCCCCGGTAATCGCGCCAGGGGATGAAAAAGAGAAAACGTATTAATGCAGGACAAAGGTATAAAAAAAGATGAACTGCCAGTGGAAAGGAGGCGTTAATGGTATCTTAAATCAAAGCGGCGCTACCTGAAATGAAGAATGTCGAATTGTTTGACAGTCTGAAAAAAAGTTGTACTTTTGCCGCCCATTGGCGGGATGTAGCGCAGTTGGCTAGCGCACCACGTTCGGGACGTGGGGGTCGGAAG
>JBAXRP010000211.1:0-7982 GCA_037131145.1 Bacteroidota bacterium | reverse complement strand
GTTCAAGGTTCAAGGTTCAAGGTTCAAGGTTCAAAGTTCAAAGTTCAAAGTTCAAAGTTTGATTGTAGGAAAGAGATTACAGGTTCTATTTCAATTTGATTCATGCACTTGAAATGTTTTTTAGGGCATTGCTTAAATCCGATTTTACTGCATGGTCGGCAGGATAAACTTTTTACTTCGGCAACGAGAGATGGCGCAGGATTATTCAGAGGGCGATACGGGTACATCCCAAATGCGGGGATAGTATTTCCCCAAACCGAAACGATGGGTTTGTTAAAGGCGGCGGCAATGTGCATCAGCCCGGTATCGTTGGTAAGCGTAGCGGAAGCCTGCCTCACAATAGAAGCCGACTGATTAAGAGTGTATTTTCCACAAGAGTTGAAAACAAAAGGGTTGGTCAGTCCAACAATGGTTTCGCCACGATCCCTGTCCTCTTTGTCACCCAGTAAAATAACAGGTCTCATCAGTTTTCTACATACTTCCGCTACTTTTTCAACAGGGAAAATTTTGGTAAAATGCTTTGCGCCAATAACAATTGCCACGTAACCTTTCTGATGGGAAACGGGCAACGATGACAATGGAACGTCATCTTCCGGGTTGATGAAATAATCAAGTCCGAATCCGTCGTTCCGGATTTCTAAGCTCTCCGCAGCCTTTAAATAACGATCAACGATATGAATATCAGGTAAAATATTCATCTTCAGATGCACGGCAAGCCATTTCCGAAAATTCAGTTTGGAAAAAGTGGAGATATTTTTACTAAAATGACGCTTGACAAAGGCAGAACGGTAATTTCCATGAAGATCAATAATATAATTGTAATCCCCGGATTTCAATTGTGGAATAATCTCCTTGAAATTATTATCGTAAAGCCACAACTTGTCAATATATGGATTTTCCCTGAGAACCGGTTCAAACTGTCGCTTTGTCAGGTAGTGAATTACCGACCCAGGTAATTGCTGTTTCAAACACCTGATTACAGGAGTTGTCAAAACAATATCACCAATAGAACTGAAGCGAATTACCAGAATTTTCTTCAAACTACCCATTGTTACAATTTCTGTTCTTTAATTAAGCGACTGTTTAGACATTTCGCTACCTGATAAATGGATTATTCATCTTTTCATATCCAATATTCGTTTCCGGTCCATGTCCTGGATAAACCACTGTGCTATCTGGCAAGGAAAAAAGTTTGGTTTTAATACTGTTCATCAACTGGTCAAAATCGCCGGTTGGCAGATCGGTTCTGCCAATGGTATCTTTAAATAAAACATCGCCGGTGATGACAAAACCATCTACGGCGCTATAAAAACAAACGCTACCATCAGCGTGTCCGGGTGTGTATAAAACCTTTAATGATGATTTTCCCCAGGCGATGGTTTCATCATCTTCGAGAAATCTTCGCAATGAAGGTATCTTGTTGATTTTAAATCCAAAAGAGGAACCCATTTCCTTCATAGTGTTTAAAAAAAGGGCTGAGTTCTGATGATATTCCGGATTGATTCCGAAAGTCGAGGCAATAAATTCGTTCCCAAGCACATGGTCAATGTGACAATGAGTGGTAAGGTTTCTAGTTAGTTTTAGATGGCGCTTTCTGACGGTTTCGGAAAATTCTTCCTGTTCGTTTGTATCATAACAGGCGGCGTCTATCACGATGGCTTCAAGGCTTTCATCCCATAAAAGATAGGAATTCACCATAAAGGAGTTGAATGTAAATTGTTGAATGTTAATCATAAAGCTATTTGTTTAAGGGTGCAAAGGTATAAAAATGAACCGACTTACAGCCATAGATGTACCAGGTTGTGTTCTAAGCAACCCTAAATTATATTACTTTTACTGCTTCAAATACAACCGCAGGTACTGCCCATGCTGAATCGAATACAGCTCTGTTTAGTCTCTATCCTATTCATTTTTGGATTTATCATATCCATTCTTTTGCCCACTCCGGTAAATGGTCAGTTTTATAATGGTTCACAGTTAACTTTCGGAAAGAGCCGTGTTCAATACAACGATTTCCTATGGCAACATTTCCGGTTTGAAAAGTTTGACACATATTTTTATATGAATGGCAGGGAACTTGCGCTTTATACAGCCGCATATTCCGACAAACATATTAAGGAGATTGAACTTGAGCTTCAGTCGAGCCTTGAGGAGAAAATTCAGTTCATTATTTTTAATAATTTATCGGAGTTAAAACAAAGCAACATAGGGCTTTTCGGCGATTGGGATTATTATAATACCGGAGGCGTTACCCGTATTGTTGGAGGCCGTGTGCTACTGTTTTTTGATGGTCAGTATGAGCATTTCGACCAGCAGATCCGCGCCGGTATTGCCCAGGTTATCCTGAATAACATGATTAACGGAACCGGTATCGGAGCCCAGATTAAAAACAACGCCCTTTTTTCAGTTCCGGAATGGTATATGAATGGTTTGGTTTCCTATATTTCTCATAAGTGGGATCCGGAAATAGAAAACCTCGTCAGAGATGCAATTCTGAATAATAAATATGATAAATTCAACAGTTTAACCGGCGCTGAGGCTACTTATGCAGGTCATTCCCTGTGGAATTACATAGCGCTGAAATACGGAAAATCCTCTATCCCGAATATTGTTTACATGGCTCGTTTAAGCCGGAATGTTGAACGCGGTTTTCAATATGTAATTGGACTGAGTTTCAACGGGTTGATTCAGGACTGGATTTCATTTTACAAAGCCGCATATAGTTTGCAGGAGGATAACCGCACACTTCCTAGCGGTGAAATCCTCAATAAACGGAACAGACCTGATCGCGTTTACCGGGCGCTGAAAATCAACCCTGACGGAATCAGGATTGCGTATGCCACGCATGATCTCGGCGTTTACAAGGTGTTCATTCAGAATACCGAAAAAGGGAAAAAACGCCGTGTTTATCGCGGAGGCTACCGGTTGGCAGACCGTCCGGATTATTCATATCCACTCCTCGCGTGGCATCCAAGCGGCAAGGCGCTGGCAATTCTCGTTGAACGAAAAGGAGAGATCAGGCTATATTTTTATGATACCGAAAAAAAACGATTTGAATTTCAGATTCTTGCCAACTTTCAGAAAGTACTCGATATGGATTACTCCGATGATGGTACTTCGCTTGTTTTTTCGGCTGTTCAAAAGGGACAGTCTGATATTTTCGTTTACAATATCGTATCCGGTTCACACGAACAGATAACGAAAGATGGGTTTGACGATCTTAACCCCCGATTTATCAACCACTCCAACGACATCATTTTCTCCTCAAACAGGATAAGCGACACGATCAGGTTTGACGAGCCTGTGAAACCCGATGGCTTCAAGTACTTAAATGACATCTTTCTTTACCATTATTCAGCGAAAAGTAATTTGCTTTTACGACTCACCCACACACCCGACGCCCACGAAACTCAGCCAATGCAATACCAGGAAAAAAACTTTTGCTATCTCAGCGATCAGGGTGGTATTATCAACAGATATCTTGCAAGATACGACAGCTCTATTTCATTTATTGATACCACAACCCATTACAGGTTTTTTACTTCATCATTTCCGATAACCAATTATTCCAGAGATATCATTGAACAGGATGTCTCAAACAAGGCGGTAAAACTTGGCGAGATCGTTTTCCGGAACAACAATTTTAAAATGTTTACCTACGATCTTCTCCTTCCCGAACGCCAGCCCAGGGTGGAGGTATTTCCTTCATCTTTCGGGGATGCATCTGTTAATCAGCAAACCACTCCGGTAAATGCCTCATCGGCTGATTCTAATCAAAAACTTCAGGTTCCTGTAAAGACTGATGTGAAAAAGCATTTTTCGGTTGTTCGCCAAAGCGAAGTTGTTGAGCGCCTTCTTGCGAGAGCCGATACTATGAAAATCAAATCAGGCGACAAATCAACGAAAACTGGTAATCGGTCCGATTCCGCATTTAATTCAATATGGTCTCTTATTCAGGATATTCAACCCGGTCAAAAGCCTGGCAAACAAGGTAAGAAGGATACAACAGATAAGTATTCAGCTTCCAAACAGCTTAGTTATAATGTTGAATATTATATTGACCAGATGGTCACCCAAATAGATTTTACCTATCTCAATTTTGCCTATCAGCCTTTTACGGGAGGCTCTACTCCGGTTTTCATTAATCCCGGATTGAATGCCCTTTTTATGGTTGGCGTAACCGATCTGATGGAAGATTACCGGATAAGCGGAGGAGTAAGGCTGAACGTAAGTCTTATTAACAACGAATATCTTTTCAGTTTCGGAAATTACCGGCGCCGGCTTGATCATCAGATTGTTTTTCACCGCAAAGCTGTTGAAGAAAGCGGATACCTTTCCATCATCCGCCATAAAATCCATGAGTTGTACTATGTAGCTACATATCCTTTTACACCGGTTCTGAACCTGAAAGGCACAGCGTCATTGAGGTACGACCGGGCTGTATTTCTTGCTACCGATCAGATTAATCTTGCCGAGCCTGATATTCATAACCTTTGGGGAAGCATAAAAGGAGAACTAACTTATGATAATACCCGCAGTCTAGGATTAAACCTTTACAAGGGAACCCGTTATAAGGTTTTTGGCGAATACTATCAACTGCTCACTACCGGTGGAAATAATCTTGTTGTTGTCGGGTTCGATTTCCGAAATTACCAGCAGATACATCGCACACTGATTTGGGCTAACCGATTTGCAGCAAGTACCTCTTTCGGCAATAACAAATTACTTTATTATATGGGAGGCGTTGACAACTGGCTGTTTCCCACTTATGATCCCAATACGCCGGTCGCAACCGATCAGAACTATGCTTTTCAGACTCTGGCGACGAATATGCGGGGCTTCTCACAGAATATCCGCAACGGCAATAGTTTCTTCCTGTTTAATACAGAGTTGCGGTGGCCTGTATTTCGTTATCTGTTCAACCGCCCAATCCGTTCCGACTTTGTGAATAATTTCCAAATTGTTGCTTTTGGCGATGTAGGTACTGCCTGGACAGGAACTTCTCCATGGTCGGCAGATAATCAGTTATTTACGAGATATATTTACAGAAGACCACTGTTTATTAAAGTCGAAATACAAAAGGAACCGGTGGTAGAAGGATTCGGATTTGGAGCGCGTACCCGGTTATTTGGATATTTTCTCCGCGCCGACCTGGCATGGGGTGTTGAAGACGGAATAATCCTCAAACCTGTGTTTTACTTCTCACTCAGTCTCGATTTTTAACCATGAACTTCCCTGAACAGCGCATTATTGACTTTATCGGCGAACACCATTTATTAACATTGGCAGTGTCGCGCGATAATATTCCGTGGTGTGCATCCTGCTATTACGCATATCTTCAGTCGCAAAATCAATTTATTATTACTTCTGATTCCGATACAAGGCATATCAGGGATATCATTGATGCGCGGCAGTTTAGAGTTGCTGGCGCTATCGCGCTCGAAACAAGTCTCGTTGGTAAAATCAGGGGAATTCAATTCACAGGACGGATAAGTCGTATGGATGAAGCGCCATTGAAAATTGCAAAAGCTGCCTATCTGAAAAGATTCCCAATTGCAAGGCTTATGCCTGCCTTACACCTGTGGAGCATTGAACCTGACTATATTAAAATGACCGACAACCGTTTGGGATTCGGTAAAAAGCTGATCTGGACTACCGGATTACAGGAAACGCAGGCTGGATAGGCTTTTACTGAATTATCAAAGTATATGTTTGTTTAAGTCAGGCAATTAAGCTCCTAAACCCTATAACTGTTAATAACTATATTGGAGTATAATTTTTCTTCGTCGTATCTTGCCACCGCAAATTTTCTTTCCTTTTTTTTTAAAACATTCACATAATCAAGGTTTTAAGAAAACGACTTTAAGAGTTAATTCTATTAACGCATGGAAAACAAGATATTAGTAAATAAGGCAACGGATAATAAATCTGATTATTACAAGGATGTACTTGCAAAAAGAATCCGTCCGAAAATGACAATTGACGAAGTAATTATGAAAGAGAGTAAAAATGAAGATACCAGTCGAAAAATATATTCGTTCGCTGAAGTGGTTGAACAGTCAACAATCTATTTTAACGGCGATAGCCTTGCAGCAAATGTGTGGGCAAACAAATATGCGCTGAAAAATTCTGAAGGACATATATTTGAGTTGACGCCTGATGATATGCACCATCGCATTGCGCGCGAACTTGCCAGGATAGAAAAAAAATATCCCAATCCGATGAGCGAAGATGAAATCTTCAACTTAATGAAGAACTTCAAATACATTGTTCCCCAGGGAAGTCCGATGGCAGGTATTGGGAATAACTTCCAGATAGGGTCATTATCCAACTGTTTTGTAATTGGCAACGATGGCGCTTCCGACTCTTATGGAGCCATTATGAAGACCGATGAAGAGCAGGTTCAGTTGATGAAACGTCGGGGAGGCGTGGGGCATGACCTTTCGCACATTCGACCGAAAAACAGCGATGTAAAAAACAGCGCTCTCACTTCAACGGGAATTGTACCTTTTATGGAGCGCTATTCAAATTCAACCCGCGAGGTTGCCCAGGAAGGACGAAGGGGCGCGCTGATGCTGAGCATTTCTGTCGTTCATCCCGATGCCGAACATTTTATTGACGCCAAACTGGAAGCAGGAAAAGTAACTGGCGCCAATATTTCGGTGAAACTAACCGACGAGTTTATGCAGGCAGTGTTAACCGATGCTGATTTTGTTCAAAAGTTCCCCATAGATTCGGAAAATCCACAGGTAACGAAAACTATAAGAGCCCGCGAGCTTTGGAAAAAGATTGTCCATAATGCATGGAAGTCGGCAGAACCCGGAATCCTTTTCTGGGATACAATTATCCGCGAATCAATTCCCGATTGCTATACCGACCTGGGCTTCCGCACTATTTCAACAAACCCTTGCGGTGAAATTCCATTGTGCACCTACGATAGTTGCCGACTGCTTGCTATCAACCTGTATAATTATGTTGATAAGCCGTTTACGCCCGAAGCCAGTTTTGATTCAGGACTTTTCATATCACATATACATAAAGCTCAACGGATGATGGATGACATCATTGACCTTGAACTTGAAAAAACAGACAGGATTCTTGCCAAAATAGAGAGTGATCCGGAAGGTGAAGAGATAAAATCACGTGAACGAAACATGTGGCTGAATATTAAGAAAAAAGCCATTCAGGGCCGCCGCACAGGTTTCGGAATTACCGCAGAAGGCGATATGCTCGCAGCTCTCGGAACACGTTACGGCACTGATGATGCAACCGATTTTTCAGTTGAGGTTCATAAAATTCTTACGATCGAAGCGTACCGTTCATCGGTTATAATGGCGCGTGAAAGAGGTCCATTCCCGTTTTATGACGCCAAACGGGAAGCAAAAAATCCTTTTATCCAACGGCTCCGCGAAGCAGCTCCCGATGTTTATGAGGATATGGTTAAGTACGGACGTAGAAATATTGCCATGCTAACCATTGCCCCCACCGGCTCGGTGAGTATTCTTACGCAAACAACATCAGGTCTGGAACCGGTTTTTGCCGTTTCATACAAACGCCGCCGCAAGGTAAACCCAAACGATAAAAATGTTACAATCTCATTTAAAGATAAAGTCGGAGATACCTGGGAAGAGTATAATGTATTCCATCATAATTTTATTGTCTGGCTGAAAGTCAATGGATACAATGTTGACGAAGTTTCACGAATGGATGAAAAGGATCTGAAACTGATCATCCAGAAATCACCGTATTATAAAGCCACGGCTAATACTGTTGACTGGGTTGCCAAGGTTAAGATGCAGGGCGCCGTTCAAAAATGGGTTGATCATTCAATCAGCGTTACCGTCAATGTTCCCAAAGATACGCGCGAAGAACTCATTGGAACGATTTATGAAACCGCATGGAAAGCTGGCTGCAAGGGAATGACGGTTTATCGCGACGGTTCGCGCGACGGCGTTCTTCTGCAAAACGATTCATCGGAGAAG
>JBAXRP010000210.1:0-8024 GCA_037131145.1 Bacteroidota bacterium | reverse complement strand
GGGACGAGGGACGAGGGACGAGGGACGAGGGACGAAGGACGAAGGACGAAGGACGCTTTTCACGTTTTCACGTTTACACATATTCACCGTTTCAGGTTTGTACCATGTCTATAACCATCATAATAATCGCCATAACTATTATTATCTCGCTTCTTGCGATGAACAATGAGGATATTTTTTCCCGGTTGAAGTTCAACGCTTATGATGTAAAGCACACCAATCAGTGGTACAGATTTTTTACTTATGGGGTGGTACATGCAGGATTTATGCATCTCTTCGTCAATATGCTCGTCCTCTGGTCTTTCGGAAGTATCGTGGAATCATATTTTTCTTTTTACTTCCCTGGAAAGTCTCAATTTTACTACATTCTGCTGTACATTGGCGGCTTAATTCTTTCCATCATCCCGGCGTACGGTAAACATAAAAATGACGTTTATTACAACGCTGTTGGCGCTTCCGGAGCGGTTTCGGCAGTCCTGTTTGCCAGCATAATTCTCTATCCTGCCGGGAAGATCATGTTCTTTTTCATTCCTGTACCAATCCCATCGCCACTGTTCGGGGTAATTTATGTTGCTTATGAATATTACATGGGCAAACGAGGAGGCGACAACATTGGACACGACGCCCACCTTTGGGGAGCGATTTTTGGGGTTGTGTTTACTGCAGCGCTCAAGCCAGGTCTTCTGATCTTGTTTTTTGAGCAAATATTTGGGCAGTGAATGAAGGGAATTTAATCACTGATTTACATTATTTACATTCCACCCTTAACTATCCGGATTCTCGCATCAACAGCAATCACTTTCTCGGCAGATCCGAGAAGCGGGTTGAAATCAAGTTCGATAATTTCAGGGGCAACTTTCAACAAAGCTGAAAGGCGAACCATAACATCTGCAAACATTGATTCATTTACCCCTTGCTGACCGCGCACACCCTGGATTATCGGGTAACTTTTCAGTTTTCTTATCATGAAAAGCAATTCCTCCATAGATAAGGGAACAAGCCCTCCGATAACATCTTTAATTACTTCACTATAAATTCCTCCCATACCACACATAATCATATGGCCAAATCCAGGTTCAAACTTGACGCCAACAATCAATTCGGTGCCTGAAAGCATCGGTTGAATAAGGATTGCGGTTGTGTCACTTATCCTGATCATCCGTTCAAATTCAGCGGCTACGCGTGCCTCATCCCTGATATTCAGTACAACACCGCCAACATCCGATTTGTGCAAAGGCCCCACAACCTTCATAACCACTGGAAAACACAATTCTTTCGCTGCTTTTACGGCGTCGGATTCAGTGGTGACTACGGACTCGCCCGCGCGTGGAATTCCGCAGGCATCCATCAGCCCCTGGATAGCAGCAGGCGCTAATTGACCATCCTTACAAGCAGAAATAATACTTCTGATCTTTTTTTCATCAACCATTGGCAAGACCGGATTCAACAAGGCGGGAGCAGGTGTGTGATATACCTTAGCCAACGAATTCCCGAAAACAACCTCATCCGGAAAAAAAACATGTCCTTTGTCCACAAAAGCTGCAACTTCCTCATGAGCCGTGAGAATAGAAGGCAGTATTGGATAGATCGGCTTCCCGGAAGTTTTCATTTTGTAACCGAGAATGTCATATACATCAAAAATACTGGTAAGTCCGGGTGTGCCAAAGATGACGGCCATGCCGTCAATACCATGAAATTTCTGATCAGTATAGTCAATGATGGCGCTTAACTGCTGGGCGTTTCCTGTGGCCAGAAAATCAATGGGGTTTGCCACCGAAGAGCCCGGAAAAAGTTGAGCAAGAAGTTCTTCAGCTTCCGGCTGATCAATTTTGGGCACATCCATTCCGGCTTTGGAGAGTGCATCTGTCAGCATTACAGCCGGACCGCCGGCGTGTGTGATGATCGCAATGTTTTTCCCCCTGAGTTCGGGAAATGTAAATATGGAAGCTACACTGATCAGATCTTCCCTGCCATGACACCGTACAATTCCAGCCTTGCGGAACAATGCTTCCACTGCATCATCCGGGCTCATCATGGCGCCTGTGTGCGACGAAGCGGCACGGCTCCCGGCAGCCGACGAGCCTGCTTTTATTGCCGCTATTCTGCATCCTTTACGAATCAGTGAAGAAGCATGTTTCAGCAGCAGTTGCGGTTTTGAGATAGTTTCGATGTACAGAAGTTTGATTTTCGAACTGGTTTCAGGGTCGAACGTTTCGTCGAGGTGCGCTAATATCTCTTCAACTCCAAGCTGGGCGCTGTTGCCAACTGAAAAAACCTGGGAAAAGGTAAGCCCCTTGGGAATTCCTGACTCCATGATGAAAACCGCTGTGGCGCCTGAGCCGGATATAAAATCACAACCCTTAGGATTAAGAGTTGGAATTGGTTTGGTGAAAACCCCATGATAATCCGGGGTTAATACTCCGATACAGTTGGGTCCGATGAGAGATCCCCCAACGCTGGTTATGGTCTCAACAATTTTCTGTTCCAGCAGTTTACCCTCATGGCTTTCCTCGCTGAAACCGGCTGAAAGAATAATAAAACCACGCGTATTCTTTTGTTTTGCAAGGAGTTCAACCGTGGCGGGGATAAACTTTGCGGCGATAGCGAGAATCGCAAGATCAACATCAGGAAGTTGTTCAGGATCAGGGAAACTTTTGATTCCCTGGACTTCCGACTCCTTCAGGTTTGTGACATACAATTCCCCTTTGAAGCCACCTTCAAGGATATTGCGCAGAACTGCTCCACCGGGTTTATGAACATCGTTGGAACCGCCAACAATAACAATACTTCTGGGTTTTAAAAGGGCAGGATGGATCATATATAAGTTTTTTTGGCTAAAATATAAAAAAACCGGCAAAACACATCTTGCCTATTGATACTTTAATCTGTATATATTAGTTGAAATCGTACGAAAGTGTTTGCGAGGTTCGTACTTTGTTTAGATTAAATGGTTTGCCGATGTTTGATCATAAATCTTGTCGGCAAGTTCGAGCTGTTTGGGAGTCAATGTTACCAATTCCAGAAAATCCGGTGGAATTGTGGTCGGAAGCTCACGAACAAGTTCCGGTGCGTTTTGAAGTTCTCCTATTGTTACATCAGATAAAACAATGGTGAATTTCCCCTTTCGGGCCTGCATAAAAAAGGGAATAGTCCATACTGAATTCTTTCGTAAACCGAAAAATCTCTACCAGCAAATCGTAACTTGCTTTATAAACCGGCAATTCCTGATGTAACCCCATATTTAAAAAAAATTTCGATGGAGCAAACCCCATACCCCAAAAGTTCGAGATAACCAATACCATTTTCCTGATCATTGATTGTTTTGTCCTGCCGAAAAGCCGGCAAAGAACCGTTTCAATTGCCCCGGACTTCAGTCCGGGGCAATTCATAAGGCGCTTATCCAGCTTTATATCATACATGAAGCAGGGCATTAACCTGGCGAGCAGGAAACCCTGTAAGGGTTTTCGTAAAGTTCTATCCCGGAAGACAATTTTCAGGCGGCAAAATTCATGAGTTCTATTCCATTTCTCATAATTTCTGCTAATATCGGGTTTGTAGCAAGAAAGTATGTTTTCTTAAAACGAAAAAGCGCTATTGCACGTTGGGAATAATTCCAGAAACCAAAATATCTGTATTTATTCTAAACTGATACTGCCGGAAAGAAAATCAATCGTTATTCTGGTTTTTCGGAGGAAATCCAATCCTAAAAGACCTTCAACAAATGTTGTAACAGGAAGTTGGTACGACAAAACCTGAAAGTTTCGTTTGGTCTTGCCAAATGCTTCAAATGCCTGTACTTTGACAAGGTGTGTTTTTTCTTTTCCACTGCCAGTAGTTATATAAACCGATTCACTATAGTCATTTTCAGAATACCCAATTCGATGGAGTAAATCAGCATTGATTACGGTTTTGGCTGCCCCTGTATCAAGGGCAAAAACCGCATCTTCTGTCCGTCCTTTACCGGTAATCCGAACTTGTATGAGGATCAGTCCCTTCTTTGAGTCGAATCGTTCCATTACAAAACATAAACCTGATGAGCAGGTTTTTTCCCTGTAAACAATATGGTGTAATGCTTTATCAATCGTTGTTTATCATGTAAGATAAACTCATGGACATCCTGCTTGTCTCTGCTGAAATACAACAGTATCCCTGATTTCAGTTCGCCATTTT
The DNA here is from genome assembly GCA_037131145.1 of Bacteroidota bacterium. GTDB lineage: Bacteria > Bacteroidota > Bacteroidia > Bacteroidales > FEN-979 > CAIVAT01. The sequence continues at coordinate 3,854 of JBAXRP010000210.1, read as the reverse complement.
TGGCGGAAAAAACAGGATCGGCAACCAATGCCCAAGCTTCGCCCGCCAGGGATTTGATTTTTTCCAATGATAATGGTTTTTCGTCAATTACCATAAAATCTCACTTGGTTTATTGGGATGAATCTTAAAACAAAGATAATCTATTTTGGCTTTATATCATACATGAAGCAGGGCATCAACCTGGCGAGCAGGAAACCCTGTAAGGGTTTTCGTAAAGTTCTATCCCGGAAGGCATTCTCAGGCGGCAAAATTTATTATTTCTATTCCATTTTTCATTATTTCTGCTACTATCGGGTTTGTAGCAAGAAAGTCTGCTTTTTTAAATGGATGGGGTTCGATTAATAAATCGTCATCACTGCGCATTTGCATAAGTTCAATTTGCATATCAATCATGTCGTCAACAGAATTGAATATGATTGCAACATCAATATCGCTGTCGGGGTGGTTTGTTCCCTTTGCAAAAGAACCAAAAAGAATTGCATTTTCAACCTGATATTTCTGGTTTATTGAATCAACGTATCTTCTGGCAATTTTTATTGCATCGTTTTTATCCATTCCCTTAGTAATTTTATGTTTGTTATCCACAGGGCAGTATTGTCATTTACCATTTACCAAAAATACAAAAAAAATTGTCTCCATAACATTTCGAAGGGGCACGCCCCAAACCCCAAAAGTTCCAAATAATCAATACCATTTTCAAGGCATTGATTGTTTTGACTTGCCGAAAAACCAGCAAAGAACCGTTTCAATTGCCCCGGACTTCAGTCCGGGGATAAGTGGTAAGTTCTTCCTCCGCCAGGCTTTAGCCTGAAAGAACCGTTTCAGGAAGAAACACGATATTCATTTTTGGCGAAAGCCAATATTGGCAATCTGTTGCCTCTGTACCCGGCATGAATGCCGGGGCAATTCATAAGGCCGGGGGTTGAGGTGGTTTAACAGGAGAAAGAACCGAGGGTTGAGGTGGTAAAGTTTACTCATATCTCAAGATGAAGGTTTGGTCATTGTAGAATTTATTTCCGCTGGTATTTATATTTTTGGTTTCGTTTCGTGTGAAAAATATGCAATATATAAATCTTGCACTCCTCTTTTAAATACTTATAAACAATAATGTATGGGGATTTTCTTAAAACAATTTCCCGGTATGTGCCTTTCTTGTTGGGATATCCTTCGGGGTTTAATAAAATCAGCTTGATTGCCTTGTCAATGAATTCAACAAATAGCCAGCCCTATTTCCTGCTTTGCTTCTTCCCACTGATATCCTTTGTCCTTGCCACTTTTTAAATCATCCGACCGCGAATCAAGTTCAGCTATCAAGTCCTTGTCATTCCACCATTCATAAATTTCATTCAAATCATTTTCGATGATCGCGTAAATGGCCTTCACTTTTTTATCATCTGCGGCGCTCAGGATATTCCTTGTTAAGTTGTTTTACTGCATCAATCAGTTAGAATTTAATCGAAAGCTCAAGGTATCCGCCCAAACCATCCTTGATTATCCGCTGTAATGTCGAAAAACGAATGTCTTTTAAGTCTTTTTCAAGTTTCGAGATATAGGATTTGTTTGTCCCGGCAAGCGTTGCAACTTCTTCTTGTGTCAAACCCTTTTCTTGTCTGGCTTGTTGAATTAAAACCCCAAGTTTAAAAGCCTCATACTCAGTTTCAAATTTGTCTCTCTTTTTTGTTCCCTTAACGCCATACTCCTTGTCAACGAATTGACTAAGACTTGTGAGATTTTTGTTTGCTTTCATAATATTCATTTTTAATTTTTTCTGCCTGATGCAATTGAATTTGTGGCGTCTTTTGTATTTTCTTCTGAAATCCGTGTCCGACAATTATCAAATTATTTTTATCGAAGAAGGAAAAGATACGAAATATGTCGCCGCCACTTTGAACCCTGATTTCATAGATTCCATCAGTCCCTTCAACATGTTTGAAATAAATTTCCGGAATCCTGTCGAGGTTTTCTACAACTTTTAGTGTCCAGATAATCTTTTTCTTAACCTTAGGTTTTGCCCGTCAAAGAATTCTTTGAAGTAATTTTTATAAAAGAAAAGTTCACGTTTTGTTTCCAAGGGTCGAAGATACAAAAAGTAGTCCAAATGAACAACTTTATTTTAAAATTTCCATCCCATTATTCATGATTTCAGCTACTATCGGGTTTGTAGCAAGAAAGTCTGATTAGAGAAATGTCAATCCGATTTTTCGGTTTAGCCCTTTCTCAAATATCCTTATCAAAGTTGATAATTGAATATTTCCTTTGGCATTTTCAATCCTTGAAATATAACTTTTTTTTGTTCCTGCTTTTTCAGCCAATTGTTCCTGAGTCATTTTAGATTCTTTTCTTGCCTCTTTAAGCATCTCACTCACAATGAACATCTGTGCTTTTTCTTCATATTTGTTACGACTGTCGGTACCGATTTTCCCGTGTTCTCTCTCCAATAATTCGTCAAACGTTTTAATTCCCTTGTATTCAGTCATGATTTTTGGTTTTTAAGTTGAAAATATTCATTCCTGAGTCGCATTGCCCTGTCAATTTCTTCTTTGGGTGTTTTCTGCGTTTTTTTCTGAAATCCATTAAATAAAACAACCAATCTGTCTTGGTCAAAACAGCAGAAAATTCTGAAAATATTTGATGGATATTCAATTCTTATTTCAAAAAGTCCTTCAGATGCGGTTAAGGCAGCAAGAAACTTCACCGGTATTCTCTCCACCTGCTTAATCAATTCGAAAACATACTTGATCTTCATTTTCACTTGATCATCAAGGCTTTTATAAAAATCCATAAAATAATCTCCATGAAAAACAATCTCTCTTTTCATACCACAAAGTTATCTCAAATGATAACAAATCATAAAGTTTTTATTGGAAATCTGCTTTGAACCCCAACCAAAGTTTCTAATAGTCTTAAAAATCCCGTAAGCAACGGACAGTAAACCCGTAACTCTTATTGTTGTTGTTTCTGTTCACATTGCCATTGTTGTAGTTCATGTTCCGGTTCCAGGCATTGCTTGTGTTGTTCTCTGTTGAACTCCACCAGTTGCCGTTGTTGCCAATGTTGTTGAACGTGCCATTGGTGTTGCGGTTGCCTGCCGGGACGGACGTGAAAGTAACCACTTAGTTTGTCGCACCGGCATTTGCAGCCAATGCAATCTGTTATAGCTAATGCCAACCTGACCTCACCCCAAAACCCTCTCCAACCGGAGAAGGTAGGAATTTTGCAGGTATTTGCGGCGCCAGCGGGTTACCGGATTTAAACTGCTCGCTCGCGTATGCCATAACACACGCGACTCTGGCGGAAAACACTATTTTTGAGACTTTTGCCATCCTGTTAATTGTTTTGATACATCTTCCACTTTTTGGTTTACCTGAACAAAACGCTTCAGGCTTATTTGCTGCAAATCTTTCATAAGCCGTATAAACAGCCTTATTACCTCAATCCTTTCTCGTGCATCCTGCAAGGTAGCAAATTTATCGGTTTTGCTGTTTGCACGATAAATAAGCGTCAGCAATTCGATGGTCTCTTTTTTCAAACTTTCGCCCACCGTGTATTTATACTCCTTGCTGAATTCTTTCGTAAACCGAAAAATCTCTACCAGCAAATCGTAACTTGCTTTATAAACCGGCAATTCCTGATGCAGCCCCATATTTCAAGAAAAAAAATTCGATGGGGCACGCCCCATACCGAAAAGCCGGCAAAGAACCGTTTCAATGCCCCGGACTTCAGTCCGGGGATAAGTGGTAAGTTCCTGCCTCCGCCAGGCTTTAGCCTGAAAGAAACGTTTCAGGAAGAAACACGATATTCATTTTTGGCTAAAGCCAATATTGGCAATCTGTTGCCTCTGCACTCGGACTGAA
>JBAXRP010000209.1:0-8031 GCA_037131145.1 Bacteroidota bacterium | reverse complement strand
TTGGATGCTGTCCGAATACCTTCCTGAAGGTCAGATCATTTTTGGGGTCAAGGTAACGCATGGATGAAAGTGATTAAATAGTTGAACAAGTTGAAACACCACTTTGCCGGTAAATGCCTTTTTAAAGATTGTTTCGTTATCTAATGGCGCAAGCATAATATTTTATTTTCTGATACTTACACAAAGTTACGGTTTTTCACTCTGTTATCCAGTATTCTTTCTTTATTTTTTCCATGTAGATTTTCTGAGGAAGTCCAATCCTTTGTAAGGCGTTTGGAGCCGGTAAGCCCTGTTCGCTCGCGAACTACACCAAATAGCCATTACATTTCAAACTATTAAAATGTGTTAGATAGAATTAACCGTTAATTACCTGATCAATGTTACCGTTCCCATGGTTGAAACGCTGCCGGTTCCCGATTCCGAACCTTCCCAGACTTTGCCGTTTTTAAAAGTGGCGTTGATCTTCCACATATAAATATCCTGCGACATCGGCTCGCCATTAAATGTGCCGTCCCATCCATCTTTTGGCATTCCTTTCCCATCGTTGGTAAGTAACTGCGACTCCCATAGCAGGTGCCCCCATTTGTCAAATACCATTACATGATAGTCGCGCAAATTCATCCCTTTGGGTTTAAATTCCCGGCATCCCAAACCATCGAGATTTGTTGGAGAAAAGGCATTGGGAACATACAAATTATCAAACAGAAACTCATATTGCAGGGATGTTGTGTCGTAACATCCATTTTTGAATCTGGCAACGAGCTGAATTATGTATTTTCCATCCTCCGTAAATTGATAAACCGGATTTTTTTCCCTGGAATTCTTTCCGGGTTCAAAGGTCCAGGAAAAGGCAAAAGCGCTGTCGGACGACTTGTTGTTAAGCCTGATTTGTCCTGTTCTTCCATCAAAATTGTCGGTAATGGTAAATGCGGCTATTGGCGACGGCGCAACTTCTATGATTTTGGAAATTGTGTCGCGGCACCCGTTTATATCTTCAACTTTCAGGTAAACATTGTACATTCCAAACTGCTCATAACGGTTGATTACATCTTTACCGGAAATTGTATCGAAAAGGAATCCGGGATTGCTGAAATTCCAAAACCATCGGGCAATTGAAGTATCTCCTGGAACCGATTGATCGCCGAAGTCAATGTCGTATCTTTCACAAGCCTTTCCATTGCCGAAATGCGCATTGGGCAATCTGAAGACAATTGCTTGTTTTTGCAAGGTGTCGGAACAGCCGAGATTATTTACCGAAATCAGTTTAGCATTTAATTTTCCAGCATTTTTATATTTATAAACAGGATTCAGCGCGGTTGAAGTATCGGCAGTTGACGCTGCGCCATCTCCGAATTTCCATTTTGAAGCGACGATGTGAGCGCCGGCGCTGTCGGAAAGATTGATAAACCTGGAGCTATAGCCGGCGCAAACGGAAGTAACGCTGAAAGCGGAAACGGGCGAAGATTTCACAAAAAGATTCAATCTTGTTGTGTCCCTAACAGTAAAACCATTATTCGTAGCTTCAACAATCAGCGTTACTATTTTGTTGCCGGAAAGAGTCCAGGTGTGCGTTATTTCGTTGGTATATTTGAAGTAGGTTGTATCGGGCGTTCCGTCGCCGAATGACCATTTCCATGATTTTATAAGATTTACCGGCGTTGAACTGTCGTACAAAACTACCTTCATCTTCTCACAAACAAGCGTATCGCGGTTGATAAAGGAAGCCGAGATACAGGCGACATTGATCCTGGCAGTATCCACAGCCTCACAACCGTTATGATTAAACGCCGTTATAACAGCTTCAAAAAATCCATAGCTGGAATATCGGTGAACAATATATGCAGCAACCGGTGGGATAAATGTAGTATCGCTTCCATCTCCGAAATGCCAGTGCAGACTATCCAATGCAACGCCGTTTCCCGACGTCGTCTGATGGAAAGTAATAACTGAATCGCAATGCGGTCCTGCATTGTAGGTTATATCAACTGTTGGAAGCGGATTTACGATGATCTCCCTGAAAACGCTGTCGTAGCAGTTATCAGAGTTATAAGCCTTCAGCTTTACAATAAAAGTTTGCGCCGTGGAATACGTATGCGCCGGAGTATAGGCGGTTGAAAAATTCCCGCCACCGGATGATGATTCGCCAAATGTCCAATGAAGATCGGAAAGAGAATCTCCCGGAGCCAGATTTACCGGAGCAAACTGCGTAGGAATACCAAGACAGGCTGAGGTTGCGTCAAATGTAAAGGCAAAAGCCGGTTTAATAAAAATTGTTGAATCAACGGTATCGTTACATCCGTTATCATCTTGCACAACAAGTTGAACAGGCTGGTTTATGCCAGTGGTGGAGAAGTTGACAACCGGATTTTGGGCAGTATTAAAAAATCCTGCTCCAAAAGTCCAGAGCCAACTGGTAATTGCCGCGCCCGCCGCTATTGTATGGTCGGTGAAGGTTACTTCGCCTGCGGGACAAAATTTGCTGAACGAGGTAAATGCCGCCAAAGGCTTGTCAAAAATCACTAAAGGAATAGTGATACTGTCGGCGCATGCTGATGTATTCCACACAATGAGCTTAACATTATAGGCTCCCGGATTTGCATACAAATGAGTCGGATTCTGCACCGTAGAGGTACCCCCGTCGCCAAAATGCCATTCCCATTGTGTAATAGCTCCGTTTGGGGTGTTTGAAAGGTCGGTAAAGTGAGTTAAACTTCCCTTGCAATGCCCGGCTACGCTGAAATTGGCGTCGGGCGGCGTTTTTACAACAGCCTGTTTTGCCGTATCGTGGAGGCATCCTGTAACGGTTGCCACTGATAAGGTTACATTGTAAGAACCACTGTTTGCATACAGGTGCGTTGGACTCTGTATGGTTGAAAGAGGGCTGCCATCGCCGAAATTCCAGCTCCATGAATTGATTGTTCCACCCATCGGCAAAGATCCGTCGGTAAAATGTGTAGCTAAACCTTTGCAAACAGTATCGGCTGTAAATTTCGCAACAGGATTGTCGGAGATTACAACGGTTTTGACGATAGTATTGGAGCATTGGTTTACATTCGTAACAATCAGTTGAACATCATAACTTCCATTGGTTGAGAAAACATGCGCCGGATTCTGATTAGGCGAAAAGTTATTTACACCCGATCCGGGATCGTCAAAATTCCAGTTCCAGGTCATGATTGACCCACCGCCATTGGGCTGCGAAAGATCGCTAAACTGAACCGGCGACTGCTCGCAGTTCGCGGTAGAGTTTGAAAAGTTTGCAAAAGGGTGCGATATTACATTTATTGGATTGGTTAACGACGAAGTACAACTATCCGAAGTTTTTACAGTGAGGGTTACATTGTATGTTCCTCCCGATGAATAGGTATGCAAAACTTCCTGAACTCCGGGAAAGTTGATCGTGGTATCGTGTCCATCGCCAAAATTCCATAGCCATTGAAGGATATATCCATGCGACGCCGTTGATTCATCGAAGAACGATACCGGCGATCCGGCGCAGGTTATATTGCTAAAAGTAAACAGCGGCACAGGATTGGGATAAACAATCACAGTGTGAGATACCGATTTTGTACACTGATTTGAATTTGTAACTGTCAGCGTTACGGTGTAAGAACCTGCATTGCTATAAAGATGAACAGGATTATTCACTGTTCCATGCGGCAGCCCATCGCCAAAATCCCAGTCCCAGCCAATGATTGAGGGAGCGTTGGCAATAGAATTGTCGGTAAAATGGGTTAGATTTCCTTTACAAACCATATCAAAGGTAAACGCCGCTGTGGGCTCTGGCTGGATAGTAACCGGTTTCGAAATGGTATTGGCGCAATTGTTACCGTTTTTTACAATCAGAGAAACAATATATTGTCCGGCTCCTGTAAAGGCATGCGAAGGATTCTGAAGTACTGAAGTGTTGAAAAATCCAGATGTCGGATTTCCAAAATTCCAAAGCCAGGCTGTAACCGGACCGCCGCCGTTGAGTTGGCTTAAATCGGTGAAAAAAACATTTTGTTCGGGGCACAGGTTGGGAGTAAATGCAAAATTTGCCGCCGGCGCGGGTACGCTGTTTATAAGATGTTCGATAAATGAGGCGCAACTGTCACTGGTTTTAACCGTCAGGCGAACGGTGTGTTGCGACGCCGTGCCTGCAAAGGTGTGAGTAACATTGGGGTTTCCGGGAAACAGTATTGTGGTGTCGGGAGATCCGTCGCCGAAATTCCAAACCCATTTTACAATTTGTCCGTGAAGCGTTGTGGAACCATTGGTATAGATAACCGCGGCGCCGCTGCACACCGGAGAATTGGTTGTGAAAGCTGCTACAGGTAACGGAAGAACCTCCACATTCAACGTTGTATCGCGACTACAGAAGTTAGAATTTTTTACCGTCAGCGTAACCGCATAAATACCGGGATTTGCATAAGTGTGGTTTGGATTCTGGATGGTTGAAGTCGGGCTGCCATCGCCGAAATTCCATATCCACTCAATGTTTGCATTTGCATTTGGCACAGACGTATCGGTAAACTGAGTGATACTTCCGAGGCAGGCGGTAGCGCTTGTGAAATTCGCACGAGGTCCCGCATGAACAGTCACTGTTTTAAGGATAGTATCGGTACAGCCACCCGAATTCATCACTATCAGCCGTACTCTGTAAATTCCAACCGTATCAAAAATATGGATGGGCGATTGTTGTATCGAGGTATTGTTCCATCCCGACGAAGGATCGCCGAAATTCCAGATCCATTCCACAATCGAACCGCCGCCTTGTAGTTGCGAAATATCAGTAAAATGAACATTTTCGCCTTCACAGCTATTCGAGAAATCGAAATTTGCCATGGGCGCCGGCGAAATATCAATGGTTCTGACCTTCTCAGCGATACATCCCTGGTTTGTTTTAACTGTAAGTTTTACCTGATAAGCGCCGGGGATGTAGTAGATGTGTGAAACATCAGGCAAATCGGGCCAGAGGATTAAAGTATCCGATCCGTCGCCGAATTCCCAATGCCATTGGATCAGGAAATTATTGCCCGGCGCGTAAGAATAATCTGTTAAAAGAACTTCATAGCCTGAACACATTGGCGCATTATGCGAAAACATGGCAACCGGCAACTCGTTTACAGTTACAGCGTGAATGAGTGTTTTACTGCAATTGTTTGTATCGGTAACGGTCAAAGTTACCTGGAAAATCCCATTCGCCGGATAGAGATGCGTTGGCTCAACCGGGGCTGTAAATGAAGATGAATTTCCATCGCCGAAATTCCATTCCCATAAAGCAATCCGGCTAATATCAAGCCCATTCAGATGAAATTGGGTTAACTGCCGATAACAGGTGGAATCGGCTGTAAAATCAACCCCTGGCGTGGGAAATACGACCACAACCACGCTGTCGGCAAACTGAACATCACATAAAGTTTGTGGATTAAAAGCCCTTACCTGGTAAATTCCTGGAATGGTTTTAAACCCAAAACTAACCGCCGATCCGGTTCCCGGAATCGGGAAACCGCTTGGCATTCCGCCTGAAAGTAATTGGTAAAAGATTCCTACTTGCGAGCCGTCAATGCCAATTTCAACACCCACTCCACCTTCGCAGTAACCGCCGCCGTTGGCAACAGTCATGGTATAGGTATTGGGCTGCGGAATCACATTCATAGTGAATGATGGTCCTGTGGAGGTAACTGAACAATTGCCGTCGCTGATGGTTAAAATGGTGTAAGTTGTAGTAACTATCGGAGCTACCGTTAAGGTGAAAGGACTGGAAGGAACATTGCCAACGGTGAAGTTGTTTATCCCATCAGTATAGACGATTGACCAGGGAGGGATCCCGCCAAACGATGCAATCAGGTTTCCATTATAACCTTCGCAGATTGTGTCGGAGCCATTAAGATTAACCGTAGGAAGCGGTTTGAAAATAAGGCGGACTGTGTCGGAATCAATCATCGAACTGCATTTCGCCTCGCCATTCACGGTTAACTTCAAATCGGCATATCCCGTCATTATATCAGTATTTCCGGGAAGATATGAGGGATTCATTATGGTTGGATTACTGAGAACGCCATCTCCGAGAGCGCTCCAGAGAAGGTCTGTATAATGCGTGGCTGAACCATGCAGCGGAACTGCAACATTCGGGCAGGTAAGCGTATCGTTTCCTGCGTTTGCCAGCGGCATCGGGTAAAGCGATAAAACGAGACTGTCGGAAACTGCATCAACGCTGCAATCCAACAAACCATGCGCGGTGAGTTTTAACATAACCGACCCTGCCAAACTATCAGCCGATCCTGGGGAATACAAAGGATTGGCGATATACCGGTCGCTGAAAATTCCATCGCCGGTTGAACTCCATTGGAGGGCAGAATATCGCTGTACGCCGGCGGCGAGCTGAAGATCCTGATTGGAACATAAAATTGTATCTCGTCCTGCATCAACCAATGGCAATCTAATAAGAGTGAGGGTCATTGTATCATGGTCGCTTTCGGCAGAACATCGTGCAATCCCGAAGGCAGAAAAAACCAATGTTGCCGAACCCACGAGTCTGTCGTTTGCGCCAGGGGTAAAAATGGCGTCGGGTTTTGTGGGATCGTCAAAACTGCCATCACTGGCAGTTGTCCACAAAACCGAAGAATTGCGCTGTGGAATGCCTGTAAGCCGGTATGACTGGTTTTCGCAAATCGTATCATCAATTCCTGCATAAGCAATTGGTAATGGATCAATAACCAGATTCAGGGAATCGGAAACTATATCATCAAGGCAGGTAAGTAATCCATGAACCGATAATATCAGTTGCGCCGCGCCCGACTGTTTATCCAATGATCCGGGAGTATAAACCGGATTCAGCGTTATGGAATTATCAAAAATGCCGTCTCCGGAAGTAACCCATTGACAGATTGAATAATTTTGAGCAAATCCATTAAGCGAAACTGCGCCGGAGGCACATATAGTATCGTTAGGTCCCGCCTGAACAAACGGGAATGGATTGATGGTGACAACGAGCGTATCGGCGTCAGTTTTATCGAGACAGGCGGGAGTCCCAAAAACCTTCATCGAGAGGCGAACCGAACCGCTTGCGTTATCAGTATTTCCTGGAGTATAAACAGGATTGAGTATCGCCGGATCCGAGAAATTGCCATCGCCCTGCGTTGACCATAGAACTGCGCTGTAATCTGATGCGATTCCCGACAACTGTATCGTATTGGTTTCACAGATTGCCGCATCATTTCCGGCATTTGCCAGCGGACCGTTGGTTATAATCACCTCATTGATCATTGTGTCGGCGCAGGAGGTTGCCGCGATCTGAGCTATTACAAAATAATTTCCGGCAGGTTGCGAGCCGAAAGTCAGTGGCAACCCGGTTCCCTGTGCCGGCATTCCTGTTGGAAAGCCATTGCGGTAAAGTTGGTAGTTTACGCCAACCTGCGAACCCGACAATCCGACATCGGCAGGGGAACAATTTCCGCCCTCCGGGGTTAAGTTGAAGGCGAGAGGTAAAGGGAGTACCAAAACGCTTCCGGTCATCATCGTATCGCACGCACTCCATGTATCCATTGCATGAACAGTATAAATTCCTTCGAGGAACTGAAGTCCGAAAGGGAGCAGCAAACCTGTTCCGGGTTTGGTTATCACGCCAATACCATCGCGACGTAATTCATATTCAATTCCAATGTCGGACCCATTAAGGTATAGATCGGTTCCGGCGCACACAGCAGTCTGGGGATGAAGTATGTATGAAACTGGCAGCGGATTGAGAACGGCGGCGCCAACCATGTCGGAATGGCATGTAGTAGCGCCAAAAACGCCTTCAACTGTGTAAGATCCCGAATAATACTGGTTGCCGAAAGATATTGGGTTTCCGTCGCCTGCAACAGGACCCCCTGCAAAGATCCAGCCATCGCGAATCAATTTATAATTAACGCCGATCTCAGAATTTTCTAGTCTGATAACCGAATTGGCGCAAACAATGCCGTTGGGAATTATGTGATAAGGTATAGGCGACGGGAAGATACGCAGGCTGTCGTCCATCGCATATTCGCAATGGGTAAGAGTATC
>JBAXRP010000208.1:0-8033 GCA_037131145.1 Bacteroidota bacterium | reverse complement strand
ATGATTGGAAAGATTGAAATGATTGAAAGGATTGGAAAGATTGAAATGATTGGTTTTGCAACAGAATCCCGTAGGGATAACAGGATTATCCATGAAGAAAAAAACAGTATTCGTATTTATTTATCAATTTAGATATTTTACCAATGAAAAAAATCATCATCATTTTTATAATCGCTTTGGCGCTTAGCGAGGCAAAAGCCCAGAAACTTCTTCCGTTCAGACTTCCTGATACAGGACAAACCGCAAGTTCTACCTCAACAAATGGCGAGGATTCCGATTTCCTCATCAATCCTCCCTCTGTTACCGATAACGGCGATGAAACCGTTACCGACAACACAACAGGATTGATGTGGCAGAAAAGCGACGGAGGCGAAATGACATGGGAAAATGCAGCCACATTCTGCGACAATCTGACTCTGGCAGGAAAAACCGACTGGCGCCTGCCGACCGGCATTGAACTATTCAGCATCAATAATTACAATCATCTAAATCCTGCGTTAAATACTGTTTATTTCACCGCCACTGCGGCAGAATACTGGTGGACAAGTGAAACGCAGGTAGATTTTCCAACAAAAGTATGGGTTGTGAATGCAGGAGGCGGGATTGGCGCTCATCCGAAAACAGAGACAATAAGCGCCGGAGGAACAAAAAGATTTCATGTAAGAGCTGTTAGAAATCTCTTTTCGACACTATTTTCAGTTCCCCATTTTACCGACAATGGCAATGAAACAATTACCGATAATTTTACGGGACTCACCTGGCAGAAAATTCAATCGCCAACATCGTTGACCTGGGAGGAGGCGCTGGTTTACGGTGAAACAATGTCGCTGGGAGGTAAAACCGACTGGCGACTGCCAAATGTAAAGGAACTTCAGTCGCTGAATGATGTCGCCTTGTTCAAACCATCCTTCAATAAAAGCTATTTCCCTGATGTACTGTCGGGTAATTACTGGTCTTCAACTTCAATGCAACAAACCAATACCAAAGCGTGGGATATCAATGTTGATTACGGAATTGTTTCATACAATGATAAGACCCAAAAGGAAAATGTTTTGCTTGTGCGGGGAGGTATGGATAACATTTCGTTAAACATTTCGGAGGCGGCGATACCGGGCGGCGAGTTTCAAATGGGCGATCATTTCGGGTATATCGATCCCAATCATCCAAGCGACGAACTGCCTGTTCATCTTGTTAAGGTTGACTCGTTTAACATGGCAAAAACTGAAACGTCGAACCAGCAGTTTCTTGCTTTTCTAAACTCATATTTGTTGCAGGGATTGATCGAGGTGAGGAGCGATATCGTTTACCTGACTGGTGGAGACGACGTCCTTTGTTACACAAATCAGTTTGAAGCCTGGTACAGTATAGGTTATGACGGGAGCGCATTTTATATGACAGATTTCAGAGCAAACCATCCGATGACGGGAGTTATGTGGTTCGGCGCCGTGGCATGGTGCAACTGGTTAAGCCAGCAGAACGGTTTGCTGGAATGTTATAATCTCACTACTTGGGAATGTGATTTTACGAAAAACGGCTACCGTCTTCCTACGGAGGCAGAATGGGAATATGCAGGAAGAGGCGGTCATTTGGATCCCTATTTGAACTATGAGAATAGCAATACTGTTGATACCCACGAGGCAAACCTGCCGAATTCGGGAGATCCTTATGAAACCGGCGTTTATCCCCTTTCCACGCCGGTAGGGTTTTATGACGGCGCGCTGAAACAAAAATCGGATTATAACTGGCCCGGAAGCGCAAACACTTATCAAACCTCGGATGGAGCTAATGGTTTCGGACTTTACGATATGCAAGGCAATGTGTGGGAGCTTATCAATGACTGGTACGGACAGAACTATTACAGTCTCAGTCCTTACGATAATCCGAAAGGTCCCGATGAAGGGTTTATCATGCCCGACGGCAAGCCTTACCGGGGAATGCGCGGCGGGAACTGGTACAACGGCTATGATACTGCCGGCGTAAATGACGGACATTCGCGGGTTTCAAACCGGAATCCTTCCTACTACCGCGGACCGCAGGATCCAAACCATCCCTGGTATCATATCGGCTTCAGGGTTGTGAGAAAATATTCAGTGATATTGGGAATGATTGATAACGAAAGCACAAAATCGGAATCGTATAAACTTCTTCAAAACTATCCGAACCCGTTTTCAGGTTCAACCACCCTGAAATTCTATATGCCACAAGCATCGCATGTTACAGTGATAATAAGCAACACGCTTGGCAGGGAGGTGGCGCAACTTGTCGGGAAGGAGGAGATCGCGGGCTGGCACACAATAACCTGGGATGCCGCTAACTTAGGCGGCGGCATATATTTCTGTACGCTTTCAACCGGTTCATATAAATCAACAAAAAAAATAATTCTTATCAAATAACTCTATTTATGAAAAACAAACTCTTTATTATCGCAATGCTTGCTTTCCCGTTTGTCCAAGGTTTCGGACAGGACAGAACGATGGGAGTGTTTATCAACGACACCCTAAATGCTTTCGACGGCTATACTTTATTCGCCCCTAAGCAGAACACTATGACATACCTTATCAACAACGAAGGGCGCAAGGTACATGAGTGGGATGCCAGTACTTATCCTCCGGGGCAGGCGGTGTATCTTCTGGAAAACGGGAATTTGCTACGGACTTGCATGACCCAGGGGCAGCTTGGCACCGGCGGCGGCGAGGGTGGAAGGGTTGAGGAATATGACTGGAATGATAATCTTGTGTGGGCGCTGGATTTTTCAACGCCTACCTATATGCAGCACCATGATATTAAGATGCTGCCAAACGGGAATATTATCATGCTGGTAGTTGAGAAAAAAAGTTATGCAGAGGTATTGGCTGCTGGCTTTGATCCAAGCAAGCTAAATCCTGAGATTCAGCAAAAAGGATATATGCTGCCGGATTACGTTGTTGAAATACAACCAACATTTCCTGTCGGAGGAATTGTTGTATGGGAATGGCATGTCTGGGATCATCTGATTCAGAATTATGATCCTGCAAAATCAAACTATGGAGTAGTAAATGCTCATCCTGAATTAATTGATTGCGACGGCGATCATCGGAATCTTCCGCTTTTCTGGAATCACATGAATAGCATTGATTACAATCCGGCATTTGATCAAATCGCAGTAAGCGTCAGGGGAAACAGTGAAGTGTGGATTATAGATCACAGTACCACCACGGCACAGGCAGCCGGTCATACCGGAGGCGCTTTCGGAAAAGGCGGAGATCTTCTTTATCGCTGGGGAAATCCATTGACGTATGGCGCCGGCTCTGTCAATAATCAGAAGTACTTTGAACAGCATGATGTGGAGTGGGTAAAGCCCGGTTGCCCAGGCGCCGGAAACCTCCTTTGTTACAATAACGGTCTGGGTCGTATTCCGCTGTACTCTACTGTTGACGAAATAACTCCTCCTGTTGACGCTACCGGCAATTATTCTCTGACTGCCGGGGCTGCTTTTGGTCCAACAAATTTTACATGGAGTTATACGGCAAATCCTCCCGAATCACTCTACTCTGAAAACATTTCCGGGGCGCAACGTCAACAGAATGGCAACACTCTGATTGATGAAGGCGGGCATGGAGATTTTACCGAAGTTACCACAGCCGGTGAAATCGTTTGGAAATACATCTGTCCGGTTGATGATAATGGTCCAATGACCCAGGGAGAGACAATACCTCTTAACCCGGTAAGACCGGATGAAACAATGAATTCAGTTTTCAGGGTTTACAGATATGCGCCCGATTATGCCGCTTTTGTAGGAAAGGATTTGACTCCCGGAGATTTCATAGAACTTTATCCCGTTGGAACTACCGATCAAATTATTCAACCAACCTTGATTCGGAGTTATCCAAATCCGTTCACAAACAGGATTGCCCTTAAAAATACTACCGGAACAGAGAGTTTCGATCTGACAAATAGTTTGGGACATACCATCTGGTCGGGGAAACTAATTGAGCTCCAGGATTTTTCCAACCTTCCTTCCGGGTTCTATTTTCTGAAAATAAAAACTCAAAATTCAGCACAGACGATTAAAATCATAAAGGAATAAGCCGTTGCGAGGGAGTTTAATTCATACTCAAAACGTGAAATACCCGCGAATTAAAAATTCCAGGCTCCAAATTCCAAGCTCCAGGTTCCAGGTTCCAAGTTCCAAGTTCCAAGTTCTAAATTTATCTGAATTCATATATTGTTCATTAATTTGAGTATTTTTGACAAATATTGTCAAGTAATATGTCAACGAACACTATTGGAGAAAAACTCCGCCAGTTGCGTGAACAACATAAACTTCCCTTGCGAAAAGTGGCTGTCTTGCTTGATATTGATGTAGCCATCCTAAGCAAGTTGGAACGGGGGCAACGAAAACTGACCAAAGAGACAGCGCTCAAACTTGCTGAAATTTATAATTACAGCGCCAGCGAACTAATGGTTTTGTATCTTAGCGACAGGATCATACATGAGATTAAGGATGAAGAAATGGGAGAGGCGGCATTGAAGGCGGCGGAAGATCGGATGCGATATTTAAAATCTGAGAGATCGGAGCTTATGATTGAAAAACAGTCTGATTAAAACACGAAATATAAACAGATGAAAGATATTTTTATTCTCATTTGGGTTTACCATGGTTTAATCCAGGAACCTGAAATTTTCGAAAGCAGAAAGAAAGCTGAATTACGAAAAAAGCAAATTCAGATGAAAGGATTTAACCCAGATTATGAGGAAATAGATGTTTTTAAAAAGGTTGTCCAAAGATAAATAGTGCAGAAATACTCCGATTCTATGAATTGAACCAGCGTAAAAACCATCCGCACCCTCACAATTTTCTCCGTTAGATAAGCTCATGATTTTTTCGCCGTTCGACAAAAACAAGATCAACAGTCGGTTATTTCGTAAAATTCTGATATTTCCAACTTTAGCTTTTGTAATTTTCCTCATTTGGCTTTCCCTTCCCCGTCCATTATTCAATGACCCGCTCACCACTGTTTTACTTGATCATGACGGCAACCTCCTTGGGGCTAAGATCGCCGCCGACCAGCAATGGCGATTCCCCGAAAGCGAAGAGATTCCGGAGAAGTTCCAGAAGGCGATAATTAACTACGAGGATCGTTGGTTCAGGTTCCATCCGGGTTTTAACCCTGGGGCTTTATTTCGCGCCGCCCGGCTGAATGTCTCAAAGGGAAGAATAGTAAGCGGAGGAAGTACCATCACCATGCAGGCGATCCGGTTGGCGCGGAAGAACCGGAAGCGGACTATCCCCGAAAAAATTTGGGAGATCATCCTCGCTTACCGCCTTGAGCTTACGCACACTAAAGCCGACATACTCCGGATTTATGCCTCACACGCCCCTTTCGGCGGTAATGTGGTGGGGCTGGAGGCTGCTTCCTGGCGATATTTTGGCGTTGACGCCAAAAATCTTTCATGGGCTGAAGCTGCCACTCTGGCAGTATTGCCCAACAGTCCCGGTTTGATCTATCCGGGGCGCAACCCGCAGCGTCTGCTGGCAAAACGCAATTTCCTTCTTGAAACCCTGTACCGTCATGGCGTCATTGACGCCGTTGCCTGTGAATTGGCAAAGAGCGAGCGCCTTCCCGGAAAGCCTTATACATTGCCGCAACTGGCGCCGCACCTGCTTACCCATGCAATATCAGATGGTCGCCGCGGAGAGAAGATTGTTTCCTCCCTCGATATATCTTTGCAAAGACGCGTTAGCGATATCCTCGAAAACCTCTGCCCCCAGTTGAATGCCAACGGAATCTGGAATGCGGCAGCGCTTGTGGTAGAGGTGAAAACCGGAAAAGCGCTGGCTTATGTAGGCAACCTTCCCCGCACAGATTCGCATGATCGCGGGAATGACGTGGACATTATCACAGCGCCGCGAAGCACAGGCAGCATTTTGAAACCTTTTCTGTATGCGGCAATGCTTAACGACGGGCTCCTGCTGCCTAACACACTGGTTGCTGATATTCCCACGCAAATAGGAGGGTTTGCTCCCGAAAATTACAACCTTACCTACGACGGAGCGGTTCCGGCAAGTCGCGCCCTCGCCCGCTCGCTGAACATCCCCGCTGTGAAAATGCTGCAAACTTATGGCTATGAACAATTCTATTCGCTCCTTAAGAAAGCGGGGTTGACAACGCTTGAAAAACCGGCGGGACACTACGGACTGGCTCTGATTCTTGGCGGAGCCGAAGCGACATTATGGGATCTCGCCGGAGTTTACGCCTCAATGGCGCGGAACCTTAACAAATACAATGCGGGTGAGGCGAATGACCGTTCGGGATTCGATTCGCCGCATTATCTCGCAGACGAGAAAAAAATAAAATCAATCCAAACCGGGGAATCAGCGTTGTTTGACGCCGGTTCCACATGGTTAACTTTTGACGCTATGCTGGAGGTGGCGCGTCCTGGCGAAGAATTGTTGTGGAGGCAGTTCTCCTCCTCGCACCGCATTGCCTGGAAAACCGGCACCAGTTTTGGCAACCGCGACGCCTGGTCGGTGGGGGTTACTCCCGAATATGTAGTGGCCGTTTGGGTCGGAAACGCTTCAGGCGAAGGGAGACCTGGATTAACAGGTATTGGCATAGCGGCGCCTGTACTGTTCAACATTTTCAGATCGCTTCCGGCTACAACCTGGTTCACGACGCCTGCCGGGGCAATGATGCAGGTGAATGTTTGCCGCTACAGCGGTTATCGCGCATCTTCCATTTGTGAATTTTCCGATTCTGTCTGGATTCCGAAATCTGGGGCGAAAACGGCGCCATGCCCGTTTCACCAGCTCATTCATCTTGACAAAACCGGGCAGTGGCAGGTTACTTCGGCATGTGAATCGCCAGAGAATATGTTGCATACTCCATGGTTCGTCCTTCCCCCGGTGCAGGAGTGGTATTTCAGGAATAAAAATCCCTTTTACAAGGCGCTTCCACCGTTCAGGCTGGGATGTGACGCCGGAAATGAAAGGCGCAACATGGAAATCATCTACCCAAAACACAACAGCAAACTATACATACCAGTTGACCTGGATGGTAAACCAGGCAGTACTGTTTTCCGTGCGGCACACCGCGACGTCACATTAACTGTTTACTGGTATCTCGACGACAACTATATCGGCTTAACCAGGCAAATCCACCAGATGGCGCTCTCACCCAACCGTGGCAGTCACAGGCTTACATTAACAGATCAGAACGGTGAGAGGATTACAATTGTTTTTGAGG
Organism: Bacteroidota bacterium; assembly: GCA_037131145.1. Taxonomy (GTDB): domain Bacteria; phylum Bacteroidota; class Bacteroidia; order Bacteroidales; family FEN-979; genus CAIVAT01. The sequence continues at coordinate 807 of JBAXRP010000208.1, read as the reverse complement.
TGGTTAGCGAGAGGAAGGAATAATAAGCGGGGGCTATTTAACTTTAACCTTCGATCTTATTTCAGCAGTAAATTCCTTTGCCGGTTTAAAGGCTGCTATTGTATGGGCAGGAACAAAAACTGACGTCCCCTTCGAAATATTTCTCCCAACTTTTGCGGCTCTTTTCTTCAGCAGAAATGTGCCAAAGCCTCTGATGTAGATGTTTTCTCCTTTTGCCATGGTCGATTTGATCGTTTCCATAAATGCTTCAACTGTGGCGATAACAGTAGGTTTTTCCAGGTCGGTTTTAGCGACAATTTCGGTTACAATTTCTGCTTTTGTCATTTCAAATGAAGGTTAAAGGTTAAAATGTTGATTTAGACCCGAAAATTAGTAATTTCCATGACATCATAACGATTTATGAAGAAATATTTTTTCAGGCGCGTTTAAAAGAAGCTACAATCAAGTCGCCTCTCGTTTTTAACTGAAAAGAAAATTTTCATTAGATTAGTTATTACTGTTGTTTGGTAATTTTTTATGATGCCAGTAGTTTTTAAGTAAACGTTTTCCCAATTTTATCGTTTCCCAGTATTTTTCCAGTACCCCAAAATTATATTTCCGGGGCTGCAAATTTCTAATATTGTAAAAGGGAAACTGAAAAAAAAGGACACTCTTTTTTTTCTTACGGCTGCCCAACCATGATAAAAACGACATTGAAACCCTTGAACCTTGAACCTTGAACCTTGAACCTTGAACCTTGAACCTTGAACCTACTCCGAAAAGGAAGCAATTTGGACTAAAGTCCAGTAACTATCTGTTTATCAATTG
>JBAXRP010000207.1:0-8057 GCA_037131145.1 Bacteroidota bacterium | reverse complement strand
GGCATAAGCACAACCGGGGCGCCGATAGAAAACGAACTGTTGCCGGTAGCCATTGATTTTAAAAATTACCGCATCAACAACAAACTTTGGAAAGAGCATTTTGTGACAATTCAATACGATGTTTACAATGACCTGTTTCAAAGAGTAATTAAAGCAGGCGAACCCGAAGTATTTTATGAAAAAAACGCACACAATGATTAATGAGCCGATAGAAAGCTGGATGAAATTTCTTCCGTTTCGTGATGTTGTGTTATGGGATGTGAAACGCTATGCTTCGGAACGAATAAAATCTGATTACCCAATAGTAAGATTAGGCTTACATATACAAGAGCAAAGCCAAAAAGTGAAACTATTTGATTTTCCAAAAGAAGAATTTGGGATTTTAGGCGTAAACAATAAAATTGGAATTTTTGATGCTTACAAAGAAACAGGAGCTAATATTAATCAACCATACAAAAAAATGGAAATTGGGTGGTTAGCTTATAACCCCTACCGTGTGAATGTTGGAAGTATTGGTATGAGAACTGAAAAAAACCAACACGAATATATAAGCCCTGCTTATGTGGTATTTAGTTGTAAAGAAACTTTGTTGCCCGATTTTCTTTATAAACTATTCAAAACAGAACGCTTTAATAAAATTATCAATGAAAGCACAACAGGTTCTGTTAGACAGAATTTGACTATTGAGATTTTAAAGACGATGTATATTGCCTTACCCCCTATTGAAATTCAGAAAAAATTACTTGCAACATATTACCTTAAAACTGAAAAAGCTCTAATTCAAGATAAAGAAGCTGAAACCAAGGAACAAGAAATCAATACATATCTATTAGATGTTTTAGGCGTAACAATTGAAAAGACAACTAAGCAAAAAGGAATATCATTCACTAGATTTAGTATTATTGACCATTGGGCTGCGGGCTACCTTTTCAATTTAAACTCATTAAAAGGAATTACAGAATCCAAATATCCTACTCAAAAAATAAAAAATATATTATTGTCTTGCCAATACGGGTTATCTTCAAAAGCAATAGAGGAACCAATCGGTATTCCAATGCTTAGGATGAATAATATTATCAATTCGGAACTTAATATTGATGATCTGAAATATATTCCGATGGAAGAGGTTCAAAAAGAAAAAGCGCTGTTAAAAAAGGGTGATTTACTCTTTAACAGAACTAACAGTAAAGAATTAGTTGGGAAAACAGCTATATTTGAACTTGACGAAGAATATACTTTTGCATCATATCTAATCCGCTTAAAATTGGATACAGAAAAAGTAAATGCCCACTTTATAAATTATCTTTTCAATTCACCAATTGGGAGGATTCAAATTGATATGATAAGCAGACAAGTTTTAGTCCAGGCTAATGTAAATGCCCAAGAATTACAAGATTTTATTTTTCCAATACCAGATATAATAATTCAAAACAAAATTATTAATGAAGTTTTAAAAATCAAGGAATCTGCCAACGTATTAAAGACTAAAGCAGAAATAAACCGTAGGGAAGCCATAACAGAATTTGAACAAGCAATTTTTAACAATTAATACTATGCAGTTAAAACACTTGTATTTGAAGCAATATAAAAACCTTAATGAATTCAGGGTTGACTTTAATAAACCGATTTCGGTTATTATTGGTAGAAATGGTTCGGGCAAATCAAATCTTCTGGAAGCGATTACGGAAATTTTCAAAAATCTGTTATATACTAAAAGTTTGCCGGTCCCTTTTGCTTATACAATTGAATACATAATTGGAGGAAATAAAATTTCGATCAGTACGCTTGATGGCAAATATAAAATAATAATTGATGGACAGTTAGTTCCGTTAGCAAAGGTTCGGAAAATTTCAAAAGCATGGGTTTATAAAAAGATACCTGAACAATTAGAAAATATTTTGCCCGACAAGATTTTATTGTATTACGCTGGTCAATCAATAAGAGTAGATTACCATTTCTCTAAAATTGAAGATGACTATCAAAGTGCATTGAAAAATGGCTTTGATATGGGCTTTAAACCGTTGTTTCTATTTCGCCCGGTTCACTATAAGTTTATTTTGCTTGGTTTATTTGCCTCAAAACTCGATGACATAAAGAAATTCCTGAATGAAAAATTCGGAATTACCGAATTGGTTTCTTTTGACTTACATCTCAAAAGACCCGATTGGAGCGCTGGCAGCAAGGCAAAACCTGAAACCTTTTGGAATGCTCAAAAAATCGTTTTTGAATATTTGTTGCAATTAAAATTCGTTGCGACCGACGAAATAAAAGTATCAAAAGATAATCTTGTATTGCGTTTCCTGTCTGCCGATAAACTTGACCAATTAATCAACCTGCCAATCATTGGGTATGAAAGCACCTTGGTTAAACTCTTAGATTCACTTTATACAGCGGGCTTTATTGAAGATTTGGTTATTAACTTTAAAATCAATGAAGGAAAAACTCAAATATCAAATGAAAAATTAAGCGAGGGCGAACAGCAGTTGATTGCGATTAAAGGAATGATTGAGTTATTGCGTGGTCAAGAAACACTATTTCTTTTAGACGAACCCGACAATTATCTGCATCCTTCGTGGCAGGAAAACTTGTTGGAAGACCTTTCTGTTTATGTTCAAAACACTGATTTTTTAATAACTACTCATTCTCCGCTGTTATTGAGTAATGCAAATCCAACTTTATCAGAAGTTCAGATACTTGAAGACGGTGAAATTGTTAAAATAACTCCAAAATATTATGGACGGGATATAAGCACGATTTTATATGAATTGATGGGAGTTGAAAGGCGGAATAAAAAAGTCACAAAAGAATTAAGTAATTTATTTTCGCTCATTGATGATGAAGAATTGGAAAATGCGAAATTGGAATATCAGAGGCTTTCCGACCTTTTAGGTGTTGATGACCCTGCCATAATTAGAGCAAAAACTCAGTTGAATTATTTAGAAGAATCAAAGAATGAAACAAATAAATAAAATACAAGAAACAAAATCATTGGTGCAACACAGAGCAAATCAACCTGCTTTTTATCACAACTTGCCTTTAGCTGCTATGGATGATTTAAGAGCAAATCTTTTATTAGAACAAGGTCATATTTGCTGTTATTGCATGAAAAGGATTCCCCGGAAAATTGAGAAAGACGAAACAGTTTCCTATGAAATGAAAGTTGAACATTATAAATGCCAAGACAATTACCCTGCTTTGCAATTAAATTACTCGAATTTATTAGGCGCTTGCACTGGCAATGAAGGAAACCCTAAAAAGCTTCAAACATGCGACACAAAAAAAGGGAATACTGATATTACAATAAATCCGACTTTAGCAAATCCAAATTGTGAAATGCAAGTTAAATATCTTTCAAATGGAGAAATACATTCAGACGACCCTATTATTGAAAAAGAATTAACGGAAGTTCTTAATCTAAATATGCAATCGCTTGTTGACTGTCGCAGAGAAGTGTTTGAAACTGTACAAAAGAAAGTTGAGATTGAAAGTAAAAAATTTGGTGACAGGAATATTAGAAAAAAATATTTCGAAAGAGAGGCACAATGGTGGCTTAAACTTGATGGTGGTAAATATAAGCAGTATTGTATGGTAGCAGTTTATTATTTGAATAAGAAAATTAGACAAAATCAGAATTAATTTGCCAACACGTTTGCAAGCACATTGCCAAAGCCCTACGAGCCAACGCTACAACCAAAGCTTTGTCAAAACGCTTACAAAGCCAACGCTAAAGAAAAATTGTTTTTAAAAAATTACCTAACCTTTAAAAAATAAAAAACGCAAACCGTAACAAACAACCCCAAAAAAAATAAACCAGTCTGGGAAAATTGAAAATGTTGACTCAATAGTTAACTTTGTAATATGAAAAACGAAGCAATAAGAAACGTTAAAACGTTTGATGAACTCTTGGATATCAAGTATGGCAAAGTCGGTTCTTCAGTAAGAGACGAGTATGAAGTCAAAGCGAACTTTTTTGTTATTTCTGAAATGTTAAAAGAAACTCGAAAAGAAGCTCAAATAACAAAGGAACAATTAGCAGACAAAATCGGGACAAAGAAAAGTTATATTTCCAGACTTGAAAACGGGAAAGCTGACATTCAGTTATCAACCTTATTCAAGATATTTGAGACTGGACTTGGCAGAAAAATCAGGTTGACAATTTTATGAAAAATGAAGGGCTATTGGTAATATGATAAAAAAGCACAAGAAACTCACCATTTTCCTCATTTTACTGGTCTCTTCTGTAATTGCAGCGGCTCTGGGGCTGAAATATTTTCCCTTTTCAAAGGTGATGAAAATGCCATCGGGATCGGAAAAAGAATTTGTCAATCCTCAAACGGTTTCCGCTACTTCGCCAAATACCCTTTACTACGATTTCGAAATTCCTCCGGGGAAAGAGGTTCCCGGCGGTTTTTACAAAGGAATTGCCCATTCGGGACAGTATTCAGTAAAGGCTTTCGGACAGAACAGCTTCAGCTTTGCCATTGAACGAACCGCCAGAGAAATAGGAGTAAACAACCTCAATGCAGTTGCCCTCAGCGCGTGGATTTACGTTTTTCCAACCAAAAAGGATGTGCAGGGTTCATTGGTTTTTACCGCCTCTAACGAACTTGGCGTAAATATTTGCTGGCAGGGAATTAGCTTGCATGAACCTGAAATTCCCCGCGAAAAATGGTTTAAAATCAGCGGTTATTTTGACCTGCGTTCAGTTACTTTCAAACCTGATTACAAAATTCAGGTCTATTTCTGGAATACAAGCAGCGCCGATATTCTTATTGATGATTACTTTGTTTCATTCGGCAACGCCGTTGATCGTCGCGGCGATTCAACACTGGTTGACCTGACCAAACCGGCGGGTTATACGCCGCGATTCAATTACCCGCCTTTCCCGGTTTCGTACTTTACAAGGGAGTCAAATGAAAAACAGATCAAATCATCCGAAATTGGCGGCGATGATATTGTTGCAGCCGGGAATTTTTTCAACCAGGGTTCCGATGGATTGATGGTTTTCAGAAAAGACGGAAAGATTTCAGGATTCATCTTTTGTAAAGAGAAAAACGCTTATACCAGGATTTTAATCAATAAACCCGCCCAGCCGTTTTCGACGGTGAAACAGGTTATAAAAGGCAGGTTTCTTGGAACGGAATCAGATCAGATAGTTTTGGTAACGGATAAAAGTTTGTTGCTTTGTTCGCTGAATCTACTGAAGAATCCATGCGCCGCCGCCGAAACTCCCACTGCAACCATGAAGATACTCTCTTCAGCAGATCAACCGGATGGCGTTGTTTACGCAGGCGATTTTTCGGGCGACAACCGCTCTGAATTACTAATCGTCAACAATTCCGGGTCGTGGAAACTCAATATTTTTGAACCGGTTCCAAACAGTATGGGAAAATGGAAAACACTTGCCGGAAATGGCAGTACGCCGGTTGAAGAATGGAATCAGCAAAAATTTGCTACCGGTATCTCTATCGGCTCTTTTATCCCGGGAATTAAGGGAGATCAAATATTAACAGCGACGAAATCAAAAGCTGATAAGATTTGTTCCTACACAATTTTCCGGTTCAATAGAAACAGCGCAGAATGGGAATCAGTTTTTCTAAAAAATGGCGGCGGGAAAACCATTGGACTTGATACGCTCAAACCTGACGATAAATTTTTCTGCTTACCCACAGGGCAGGGAAATTCCTCGAAAGTATTCCGTTATAACCGTGACTGGCGGTTTGACCTGAAAGAAATCTGCTTTAACGATTCTACATTCACTATTCTCTCAAATGTTGATTTTCAGGGGTACGACCTCGATCAAAATCCGAAATATTATGAATCGCTTCAATTGATTCCCGGTAGTTTCAAAAGTCGGGAGGAGGCGTCATTTCTCATCATTGGAAAAAACCGGGCGGAAAGACATTATGAGAAAATTATCCCCGATTTTATTCATCATTATTCCGTTTCCACAGTAAAATAGAGTATTCCCATGAATTTTCTTCTTCGCTATATTCTTCTGATTTTGCTTTTACCTTCTCTTTTTATCTCCTGTGGTCAGTCATCCGGATCGGCAGAAGCGATGAGCGAAGAATTTATAATCAGGGATTTCCATCCTATTACCAATTGGAAACAGGGAGAAACGCTATCGCTCGATTACACCGAAGCTATGGTTTTCGGTTTCTATATACCTACTATTCGCCAGGTGGAAGGCGGGTTGTTCAATGCGGAATTTAAGATAAAAAATACCGGCGCCGCACCGCAGAAATTTTATTATAAAATATATTACCAGAACGAGTCGTATAAATTTCCGGAACGCGATTTTCCCGACACTACCCGCCAGCGTATGGAGGCAAGTGAAAACTTCTACGGAAGCTGGGAGGACGTGAATACCGCGTTTGCCGAAACCGGCGTTATCCCCGCTGATAACGAGTTTCATCCGGTTGAAACAAAGTTCCGCATTGTTGGTAATCCGAGAAACGAGAAGCGATATTTTTCACAGGACAAAAATGATCGGTGGAAGCGTAATCCAAGAGTTGGCGAATACAGCTTCATGCTTGTTGTAACATCGGCAGCGGGTATTCAGCAAAAGCTAATCCCTGAAAACGTTGCCAACATTGGCATACCGACTGAAACGGGCTTTGTAAATCCCTATTTCTTTTTTCTCTATGGCAAAGGAAAATCGCTGCCGAATACCATCGTGCAAAAGTTCCCGATAAACCTCAAAGTTATAGCCAATCCCGATCCCGGCGCGGGAATTTACCTGCATCCAATTGCATTTTCAAAGGAAACTGCCGACAAATACCAAACCAACAACTGTAGCCAGGCGCCCGAACTCTATAATCTTGCCGCCTTTGAACTGTTTATCCACTATGTTGACCCATCTACAAAGCTGAATAACATTCCGGTTATAGCCGACGTGCTCAATGGAACATACTCGCGACTTGATTACAACTGGAACAAACGCTTTTACCGGAAAGAAGAGTTGATTGCAATAACTTCGTCGGTGACAACCCGCCCATGCGAAACGGTGATTTCCGACCCGGTGAATCATAAAATTACGATGCGAAACCCAAAGTCGGAATTTGGAAAATGGCAAAAACAAAATGTCGGCGTGATTACCCGTCACGGCATGACTTTCGGAAAATATACAGTCAAATGCAAGCTGACCGAACTGCTCAACAAACAAAACATGTGGAACGGACTTACCAACGCCATCTGGCTGATCACCCAAAGCCAGGAAGAGTGGAACTACCGGCGCGTCTGCAACAATGGCGGTTACATGGCAAATTATTACGGCGGCAGCGATGGCAGCGGCAATAAACGGGTGAAAAATGTTGGATATTCTGAAATTGACTTTGAAATTTTAAAAACCGTTCCCTACTGTCCTACCTGGACGCTGCCACCGGCTTACAGTCACGGCATAGACGACCAGCGAAATGTGCAGAATTGGAATGTGCCTTTCCCCGATGAAATAATCGCGGATGACGATAAGGTAGTTGTTTCATGCACAAATTGGGATATGGCATGCTGGCAGCCTGTTGATTTTCACGACGGATGCTACCCGGTGCGCTACCAAAATACAACATTCTGGGCGCACCGCTGGGATAAAGATTACCGCGCGCTTACCCAGAAGACGCCTGAACGCGACGATGAACTTTTCGGATCGCCCTGGTACTACTTTCAGATTGACTGGCAACCCGATAAAATTATCTGGCGCATCGGTCCGTCAAAAGACAAACTCAGGGTAGTCGGTTATCAGGACGACAAGGTAACTTCCATTCCAAATAATCAGATGCTGCTTATCATCACTCAGGAATTTCACAATACCAAATGGTGGATCGGATCTGCCTATTCACAGGATAACACCCCTTTCCCGAAAGTTGATTACGTTGGAGAAATTTATGAACTTACCATTGAGTAGGGGTTAAAAATCTTAGTTGAAAAGATTGGGTTTCCAATTGTGTAAAATTCTTTCTATCCGGACTTAATGAAAAAGGAGTAACATACAGCTTACGACAATCTTACATAGGGTCTGCTGAAAAACTCAAGCCGCCCACCTGGGTTTAAGTTGGCGA
>JBAXRP010000206.1:0-8076 GCA_037131145.1 Bacteroidota bacterium | reverse complement strand
CAATCTTTTCAATCTATAATCATGTCATCCCTTCGGGATTCTGTTTCAAACCCAATCTTTTCAATCTATAATCCTGTCATCCTTTCGGGATTTGGCAGCCCATAAACATTTTCTATAGTTTTTGCAAAACCCCGAAAGGATGACAGGATTATAGAAAAAATTGTAAACCCCGTTTTTAAACCCCGAAGGGGTGAAATTATTCTTCATAATACCTGATATCCATACTTATTTACAACTTGATCTAAGCAGATTATTAATCAATGTTTTGAATTTTGAACCGTAAAGCACATTGTTGTTCCTTTACCTTCGGAACTAACAACAGAGATTTCACCGCCAAGTATATTTACGTATTCCTTACACATAATCAGCCCCAGTCCGGTTCCAGGTTCCTTTTCAGTACCCTGACGATTGAAAGAGGAATCAATCCTGAATAAATTCGGAATTTCCTTTTCCGGAATTCCGATGCCTGAATCTTCCACACAAATCTGAATCCATTCGCCGGAAGAAGAGGCAAGAACTTGTATAATTCCCGACTCAGGCGTAAATTTTATTCCATTGTTAATTAGGTTAATCAACAACGACCGGACAATCCGGGGATCGGCAAATATTTTGGTTTCGGGAGAGACTTTGTTCAGAAGTGACTGGGATTTGAAAGATGCGCGGGTTTGCAGGGAGGAAAAAGCATCCTCAACGATTTCGGCAAGATTAATATTTTCTGCCCGGTTCTCGATTTTTTCGCGCTGTGTTTTTGCCCAGTCAAGCAGGTTTACCAGCAAATTATAGGTATTAAAACTGCTTTGTTTAAGGAGGTGGATGATTCGTCGCCGTGATTCTTCGTCAAAATCCTCGTACCCTTCATCAAGTTCAGTCAGTAGCGACATCAAAGCGCTGAACGGGCTTCGCAGGTCGTGCGCAACGATGGAAAAAAATTTATCCTTAGTGTTGTTCAGGTGGGTGAGGGTTTGGTTTTGTTCGTCGAGTTTCTGATTGAGCGTTTTCTGCTTGTTTCTGCTGCGCAGGATTACGAATAGAAGAATGACTATCAGCGCCAATATAGCGAAGCTTCCGGCAACCATCAGCCGCTGCCGGAAAATAACCTGCGCTTTCAGTTCGTTTTCCTTAACAAGCAACCTGTTTTGAGTCTCTTTTTTTTCCAGTTCGTATTTAAATTGAACCTCGGCAACCTGCTCCTTCAATTCCCTGCTGGCAATGCTGTCGTTTAACTCAGTTGACCTCAGAAGAAATTTATAAGCCAGGTCATATTTTTTTTGTTGGGAAGCTAACAGAGATAATGATTCACAACCAATTTGCTGAAACTCAATGAAACTATTCTCAACAGCGAGAGCCAAACCATCAGTGAGCAGTTTCTCCGCCTCCCTGGGTTTTCCGAGATTCATATAAACAGATCCAAGGTTAATCAAAACTGCGGTTTGTTCATACAATCTGCCATTAAGTAGTGGAGAATTGTATGCCTCAACGTAGTAATCTAATGCTTTACTGAAATTTTTCTCTGCAAAATAACTATTTCCCAGGTTAATAATTGTTGTTATCATTACATCTTCAACATTCAATCTTTTTGCCATTACATAGCCGCTAAGCAGATAAAACCGCGCAGAATCAATGTCCTTTTTAACATGTTCATAAAGTAATCCGAGGTTCAGTAATATATTAAGTTCATTCCTCTCGCTCTTCAAGGAATCATTAAGCCTTTTCGCAAGGAAATATTCATCTCTTGATTTTCTGAAATCCTTGATTTTGCTGTACTGATTTCCAATACGTATGTGTGTTATAACAATGTCGTTCTGCGATTTCATCGTTTCATAAATCGCCAATGCCTGAAGTAAACATTTTACCGCTTGCAGGTAATCTCCTTTCATCCCAAAAACTGATCCAAGGTCGGATAAGCCTTTCGCCTGCATCTTTTCTTCACCATGAAGCCCGGCTAATTCAACCGATCGTTCCAGGTATTTTCGTGAGCTGTCTAACACTCCTGTTGTCTGGTAAAGGATGCCAAGGTTGTTCTGTACTTTAATCTGGAATTCTAAATCCTTGATTATAAAGGCAATATTCAGCGCCTTTTGGTAAAGTTGTAAAGCCTTGTCGAACTGATTTGTTCTCCAGGCTTTTAATGCCGAGCCATTAAGTCCGCGCATAATCCCATACTTAAAGTTCAGTTTTTCCGAAATCTGCAATCCCAGGGCGCTATATTTAAATGTAGAATCAGAATTTGCCGGATAACATGCCGTTGCATATTCAAACATAAGCTTAGCTCTTACAGTATCCTCCGCCGGATGTTTTTTTATAAGCTGGAAGATGCTGTCGGCGCGAGGGTTTTGCGCGCCTGCAGGCGTAATATGAATCAGGATAAAAAAAATCAGGAGGGTGCGGTAAATTGCTTTTGGCATAGTATTGTCATTAAAATCTTACGATTTTGAAGGAAACTGGGTTTTCAAAAAATCAAATATACTGATAATTTTGGTGAAAAATGATTTCTACCGAAAAACCACCTTACAATGTAGCGCTCTGTCTCCATCTGAAACTGTCAGAATGAAAATGCCGGTTTGGGCTGAATTTCCTGTAAACTGATTTCGGTTAAGCTCAACGAGATGTCTGCCGAAACTCAGATTCGGCAGCTTAATGGCGCAAACGATTCGTCCATGAAAATCGGCTACCTCGACAGACACATTCGAATTTTTTATAAGATTTACTGCCATATACAACTTTTCATCGCAAGGATTGGGATAGACCTGAACAAAACCAGCGGATAAAAGCGCTCCTTCCTGGACCGATATCAAAGTAGAATCATATCCTCCGGAAAGACAAACCACTCCGCCATTGCGTCCGCCAACAACCAATTCCATGCTATTGTCGCCAACAATATCGGGAATGGCGTCGAGAGCGTCTATAGGCGTATTGGCGATAATCGTTTGCAGGTTGCTGCCATTGCTTCCATCCAGAAAATATGTTCGGTTATCCTGGTATAGCGTTCCTATAGCTGCATCGTTTATGCCATCCCAGGTGATATCTCCCATGTTGGTTACATTCCATGATTTATCAGATAGCGGTTTCTGCCATATTATCGAGGCGTCATGTCCGTTGATCATCACTCCGTTGGCGCCGCTGTGGGCGACGAGAAAATCGGGATGACCATCCATGTTTACGTCGCCCATATCCTCGAACCGGAGAATGAGCGCCATTGATTGAACCAGTGTGGTTTTTTCGCGGGTTCCGGTTACGATGTTGTGAAAATAGACGTTTCCTGAATAATCGCCGGAAGCAAAATCCCTGATTCCGTCGCCGGTAAAATCATCAATCTGAAGCAAAGCCCAAGTGGATGAACCGAGTGGAACATTTGTCCAGAGTATGGCTCCATTGTCGCCATTGATACCATAAACTCGCGATTGCGTCTGGCTGGCGCTGGTTGCCCCGGCTACAACATCGCGCTTGCCGTCGCCGTTGAAATCATCAACCCCAATCACCGAGAAAACAGCCCCTTCAGTCGGACAAATCCATATCGGAACGCCATTCAAACCATTCAGGCAAAAAACACGTCTTGGTCCGGTTAAATTTCCATCATCGCCGGCGCATGCCAGAACATCGGGAACCCCGTCGTCATTATAATCATATTTTGTATCAACCTGATAAACCCAGCCGCCGCCGCCAAATGCGTGAGTATCATACCGCCATAGCGGAACTCCGGTTTTGCCGGAAAGCGCCCGCACTGATTCGTCGCCGCCGGTTGTACCAACCACAACATCCTCAAAACCGTCTCCGTTGATGTCGGCAATTGTGGCAATGGCATTCTGCTGATAAACATTTCCTGAATAGATTTCCGTAGCCCACATCAAATCAGCCTCGCCTGAGGAATTTCCATTGAAACAGCGGATGAAATTATCCTCAGATGAGATTACAACATCATCAACCCCATCGCCGGTGATATCCTGGATTGGACGAATTCCTTTCGGACTATTGTCAAATGATCCAGTGATAAAGTATGTCCAAAGAGGTGTGCCCACAGGATAAACTGTGTCAATACCTGTTCCCTCAAGATGAACAAGAAATGGACTCTGCGTAACATCGTTTGAAGAAATAGTAAGATCGCCAGCGTACTGAATCCCGGCTTCAGGATGGAACCATAAACCTATTTTGGCTGTCTGAAGAGGAACAAGAGTGACTGGAAGCGTAACAGATTCATCCAAATTAAAAGTTGAATCGGACAGAGCGAGTCCGGAAATGACAAGATTCTGGCTGCCATTGTTATTTACTGTAAGATACCATCTGGAACATGCGCCCTTCCTGCGGTCGCCCCAATTATGGGTAGTATCTGAAATATTTATATGAGGACCGCCGATCACTGCATCGCCGGTGAGATGAACTGTAACCGTAGGATGCACGGGATCGCCCGAGTTAATATAGACGTCGGTATTGAGCGTTCCGGGAACTAATGGGCAGTAAGTGATTGGCACATTCACCGAACCGCCGGCAGCTATTGTCGTTGGAAAGGCCATTGAAGTTGCCAAAGGTTCTCCGGGGGAAATGCCAAGACTATTTAACACGAGATTGGCTGTTCCGGTATTCTGCACCTGACAATTCCAGGTTGAAGAGTTTCCTGTTGTCACCGAACCGTAATTGTGGGAAGTGACAGGAACGGTTATCACCGGAGTTCCCGATCCCTGTAGATCAACTTTATATAATGTGCTGCCGGAACTAAGTTCACCGGCGCAATACCACAGAAAGGTTCCATCATAAACCACACCCGATGGTTTCAAAATCTGGCTTGCGTGGCTTTCAAGTAAGGCGCCTGCGGATGAAACTTTGTAAAGCATGTTTGCATAGTAATCGGCAATCCACAGGTCGCCGCTCTGTGTGCAGATGTCCCACGGCTGGTTGGCTGGCGGCGTAAATTGTGATAAAACCGTTCCGGATGAGTTGATGTGATAAACCGTTCCCTGGTCGGGATAATAGGTACAAACCCAATAGCTGCCGTTGTCATAAGCAATGCCCGACATATAATGGTCAGGTAGCGTAATGGTTGAAACCTGGCTTCCCGACATTGAAAATTCCATCGCCAGCGCAGGCTGCGTTGAATTTGATGGTTGTTTGATTGTGACAAGATTGGGACTGTTATAAGTCATCCCAAAAGCATCGTCAAACGGACCGGAACATTGGAGGATACTGGTTCCATCGGAAGGATTGAACCTATACACGTTGTTGCCGTTGAGCCCGTATATTCCGAAATAGATATAGGTTCCGTCGTAAGCCAGTCCTGAAGCTTTACCTGGTATAGAATAGGAGGCAACTATTGACCAGGTGTTGGGGGCGGCGGGGGCGGCGGGGGAATTTTGAGCATCGGAATATTCGATAAAGCACAAGCAACAGAGAACGACAGCCATCAGGGAGTGAAACATTGTATTTGCTTTTTTCATAGCCAAAGGGATTGGAAATAGTTACAGGTATTTTTCTAATATGTTTTCTTTTTTCGAGGGAATTTTAGAAAGTTTTTCGTTGAGGGTTGACATTCTGCTTTCAATGTCAGTGAGTTTCCGCACTATTATTGCCTGGTCAGAATCACCGACATCCGGAATCGAAAAATTATAAATATCATCCTGAGTAATGCTTGTGTAAGAAGACTTAGGCATGGCGTCAACCATCTGTTTCATCAAATCAGTATCGTATTGAAAAATATAATAGAGCAAATGTGCTTTATATATATTTTCATCTCTTGATTTGATCACCGCAAATCCAGTGGAAAAAACACAATCCGCAGGAACACTGTCTAAGAAAGCGAATCCCTTTAAATTTGGTCGAACTGTTGAGATGATTACAGACTTGTCCGCTGCAATTCTTCTTGCTCTTGAAGGCGCATGGTTTCCTTTTATCTTCTTTGTGAAATCAATGGATCCGCGTCCTTTTCCAATACAATCAATATCAATATAGGTAAAATATTGTTCGCCAAATTTTTTAGGAGGATTGACTGTTTCATCATTAATCGAAAAATAGTCCCTGATTTTCCTTTTTTCTCCTTTCAGATCAACAATAAGAGTTTGAGTTTCATGTGTCAGCCTGTAAACTTCATGAATCAGATTTTCTTCCTCGTTTTCTAAATTTCCAAATTCGTATAAGAGTTTTTCAATTATCTTTCCTGGGGGAACTGGTATTTTAAATTTCATCAACTCCGTCAATCGCAAATTATTAATGTTCATTCCATTGAATTGTGAAACAAAGCTTTTAAATTCGATGGAATGAGATAATATGATGCTGATAAATTTTTGAATCAAGCCATCCCCTCCCCTGAGAACGCCACAAAACCCTCCAAAGTAGTAATCAAGATCTTCATTGATAAAAGCGCTTTTGCCAAGGTGGCTTAAACTTCCACTTGATGTGCAAATAAAGACGTCATTCTTTTTTAGTTGGAATGAGCTGTCAAGCGGAACATTTTCATTCAGGTAAATCAGGCTGTCCAGAGTTATTTTTCCCGATTCCAGATTGATGTTTGACGCCGTTAAGATGATTTTCGATGTTTGCGTAAAGGATTGTTGGGTTTTATCAAAAGTCACTCCACTATAGGACGCCGTCAAATCGGACAAAGCCGTTAACAGATGCTTTGACTTAAACCTGATCTGGCTGTTTGCAGAGGTATTGACATGAGCGCTAAACTCGACATTTTTAAAATCAAGACATTCAGAGAGTGGAACATAAGCGATGTTGTTATTCAATTCATCACAAACGACCGGGATTGGCTTATCCAATAGCTGATGATAAATATAAGTGTTTGCCTTTTCCGGATTCCGCTTGTCCAACTCATCGTATAATTTTGTTATATGTCTTCCCTCTTCAAGATTCATCGCCAGCCCGGCATCCCTTTTTCCACTTCTCTTTTCATAACCCAGAAAAATTTTCTGCGATTCTTTGTCCGTCCCCGTTTTGATAACTAAAACCTGTTGGTTCATGGTTAAAAGGAAATAGTAGAATTTCTCGGTTTCAACAGATAAAACCTTATCATAAAACAGTTTCTCAAGTTTTTCTTTTTTAGCGTCTGAAGTAAGTTGTAAAAAAGCATTGCTCTTTTTGGTTGTGACAGTTTCATTGAGTCCGATAAACCAGTTTTGATAGTCAATAAACCATTGGGTTTTCATTAGTTTCTCACTGGCTTCGCGTGCCAGCAATGTTTTGTAATCATCATATTCCAGTTCAATATGTTCAATGTAAGCTTTCAGCATTTGGTTGGTATCGGCAAAATCATCCAGCCTTTTTTTGTTGTTCAGGATGAAATCTTCCGCAACACAGCGAAAATCATATTTCCACCGGTCATCGCGCCGTGACAGGAACAGAATTACCGTGTTGGTTGTGGTTGCCAGGAAAGTTTCACTTCCACATTCTACAATAGCCTTAATTTCAAAATTCTGAAAAATCAGTTCCCTGGTTTTTCTATACAAAAGCGCATCCTTATTAGTCAGGATTGAACTTGGCAGAATTATGCAAGCCAACCCATCTTTACGTAAAAGCTGCTTCGTTCTCTCAACAAATAAAACCTCAATCTCGGATGAATTATCGGTGAGAAATTCAAACAAAGAGAACTTCGACGAAAGGTTTTTAATGTAGGGTTTAAATCCATGAATGGCATACGGAGGATTTGCCACAATGACATCATAACCTTCAACAATCTTTTTTTCAATTTCGAAATGGTCTTCCAATCCATCGCCAAAAAGAATATTCGCTTCGCCATCGCCATGCATGAACATGGCTACTTTTGAGGTTCTTGCAAGACGGTAATCTTTTTCAATGCCGAAAATATAATCGCCAGTCCATTGTGTGCCAATTTGTATCCTTTGTATTTCTTCGTTAATCTCTTCCCTGAATTTTGGCGTCAAATCAATCTCATTGATGGTATGCTGAATTTCTTCAATTGCCTCGGTTAAAAAATGGCCGCTTCCACAAGCGTAATCCAAAACAAAAGGGAGAAATTTAACATTTCCGTTCTCCAGTTTTCTTTCAATTATTTCCCTGACCGGCAAGCTCTGGATAATAAATTTCGCAATTGGAATTGGCGTAAAATATTGTCCCTCATTTTGTTTA
>JBAXRP010000205.1:0-8083 GCA_037131145.1 Bacteroidota bacterium | reverse complement strand
GTTAAAATGATTGTTGTGAATTGGTTTTCAACCAGTTTTGTTTAGTTAATACAAAGGTTATAAATCTTTTTGAAAAATGCAAGGCTTATTTTTAGCCTTCCTGACCTTATATTTTGCTTATAATGGTTATCGCTAAAGTACAGCGCTGATTCTCGCAGAAGTTGGCTCTCCGGCAAAAACTCTTATTCCGAAGCGTCGCTTGTCTGATGGGATAGGAAAATACGGTAAATCCAGGGAACAAACCAACCAATCAAAGTGCCAACCATAATCCCTGACAGTACATCGGCAGGATAATGCACCCCGAGCGCAAGCCGGGAATAGGCAACCAGAAACGCCCAGGTATAAACTGTGACAATCAGCCATTTATACCTGAAAAGAATACTCATTACCATAGCCATTGCATAAGCCTCCATCGTATGTCCCGACGGAAATGAAGAACCGCCGCCAGTTGATAATTTTTCAATAAAAGGATAGGTCATAAAAGGACGTTCACGATCAAAAGCCTCTTTAAGAACCTGAATCATGATGGCAGATAAAATTAACGCCAGCGCTATTAAAATAGTCTTGTGAAATAACGGTTTAGACTTTTTAATTATTGCCATTGATAACACAATCAGCGCCATAACAATACTGAAAAATGTGGCAAAATTCGACACAAACTGAAGAACCGGCGTTGAACCGGGAATCAGATGGCTGTTCAGCCAGTCGAGTATGGCTATATCATATTGCAGAAGTTTCAAACTGATTTGCTTTTTCAGCCCGGTTTTGATACCGAAACCAGCGCAAAATTAACGATTCTGCGGAATCATTTCCACTGAAAAGACATTCCAGCCATTTTCCTTAGCCATTTGCATAGCGGGTTGATTCTGCATAATAGCTCCGCCCCAGTAATTGTGATCGTAAATATGCGGGTTCCGGAACCAGTTTTCAATGTTCATGGTCAGGCTGAAGGCTACAGTTTCCTGGTCTTTCATTGTAAATCCCGAACCAGGCAAACTAACTCTAAAGTAGTTCTGAACATAAGCAAAGATAGAATCAACATTATAACCGCCGCCTTTATAAAGCTGACCTATCCCAAGATGAAAATTGAACGGAAGAATTTCGCCTGAAAGGTTTTTCCATTTACCGTCTAGCATCATGTAATGATAACCGCCGCCGAGAATTTCAGGCCAGCCCATCAGCGCCTCAGGAGGGTTGACATACCTGTAAGATTTGTTTTTCGCTTCGGCGATTCCGAAAATAAAACTGATGGAGTCGTAGTTTCCTGCCGGGATCTTGTCTATGAACTTCAACTCTTTTGTTGCCGGAATATCTTCGTCAATGTAGAAAATATCTTTCAGTTCACTAATCATTTTCTGAGTTCCATCATCCCGGTAAAGGGTAATATCGGAAATGAAATATTTCAAACCGGCAACAAGATAATTATTCCCTGCGGCATTCGTATAAATCATTTCGTTCCGCTTTAACGGCGAGCCATCCACCGCATGTTCGACAGAAAAAACCAGTTCGCCGGAAGGAATGGCAGGATTAGAATCTTCGCTTTTTTTGCATCCCGAAAAACCAACTAAAATAATTATTGGCAATAAAAACCATTTAGAGATAATTTTCAGATAGTGCATAATATAATTTGTAAAATTTATTTTTGTTAATTACGTCGGTTTGGTTCGCGCAGGAGTTCTTTTTTCAAAACGCTCATGGATGATAAAAAAAAGATTCTCTGACTTACCTCGCCACTATGAACTTCGATGATTTGGCGGCGATCACCGTGCAATTGTCGAGAGGTAAGGTATCGGTGGCGATCGCATACGGGCAAAGACTTTCGTATGTAAATGGCGCAGTGTTGATGCTGTCCCACTGTAGGTTATCATTTACTTTCATCGAGCTAAGAGTATCCCCATACTGTTTTGGCCAAGTTTGAGCTTTTGCCGACCCGGAGATCAGCGCCAGTTTGGCGGCCATCAAAAAAACAAAAGTGTAAAACGGAGAACTCTCATTTTTACTCAGTGGAATAATTTGTTCCAGGCCCGGCACCATGTTTTTCGATTAGTTTTTTCGCTATCAAATCAGGGAGAATCCTTTTTACTGTTGGGGCGGGGATTCCAAGTTTTCTGGCAATATCACCGGATTTACACCCAGGGTAATTCCCAATGAAGGTCATTATCGCCTTTTCCCGTGGCGAGAGCTTATTTTCAATACCTCTCACTTCCAGTTTTTGCATTAAATGATTCTGAATGTTCTTTAATGCATCAAAAAAGAAAATCACCCAGTCGGTTACATTTTCATTAGGACGATGAGCCTGACAACTTCTAATTGCCCTGTAATATTCTGATTTCCTGTTTTCAATTTCATGTTCAAAACTAACATATTGAATCCATTTGTACCAATGTTTTAATAAGAGCAGGGTAGATAAAAGCCTGCTTAACCGTCCGTTCCCATCCTGAAATGGGTGAATACTTAAAAATTCATACGCAAATAACGCACACTTTACCAGCGGATGGGTCGTGTTGTCGGTTAAATACCAGTCAATTAATCCCCGCATTGCATTCTGCGTAGGAAATCCTGCTTCTGTAGTCTGAAATATTACGCGTTTGGTTCCATCAGGATAAGTTGCCTCAACAGCATTTGCGTGTTGTTTATAATCTCCTTTATGCCATTCATCCTTCCTGCTGTATTTCATCAGGATCTTGTGCATATTTTTTATGCTGCTTTCATTTATTTCAATATCGGGGTATGATTCGGAGATGAGATCCAGGGTTTCAAAGTAACCGACTACTTCCTGTGAGTCTCTATCTTCAAGTTTAGTTATATCAATGGATTTCAGTAATACCTCCACCTCTTCATCATTCATCCTTGAACCTTCTATCCTTGTTGAAGCTCCAACACTTCTGACGGTCGCAATCGTTTTCAATTGTTTTAAACTTTGGCCCTCCTTCCTTTCTATCGAGTTCCAGGCAGCATCAAACCGATCAATTTGACTGATGAAATCTATTAGTTTCCAATCAAGATGAATTGTGAATGTATATACTTTATTATCCATGTCACAAATATAATGATTTTGCATAGTGATACGATATGATTCGTTATTATCCGATAAATATTCGATATGGTTGATACGATATGATTCTATTTGATACGATAATTATTCGATTAACTTGCATGAGATAACAATAGTACAATTCCGAAGTTCCATTTGGAAATAAGTTACAATCACGCTCCTTTTGCTTTCGATTGACTTGGATATAAAGGGTTCAGTCCAGTCGAATTTAAAACCAGGGTTGTTTACTCGCCTCCCCGCAACTTTCCTTTCAGAAAAATATTTCTGTAATGCCAGTAGTTTAAAACCAGCATCAGCGCTGCGCTGTAACTGCGGGTTCTGATTAGAGTTTTTACACCGGTTTTAAGAATTTGCAAAGGTGCGAATATCTTTCTTTTTGCCTTTTCTATCAACCTGTAAAGTTGTTCAGTTTGCATTGCAGGATGGTGGATAGTTGGTTCAAAGTAGTCGTACCGTTGCCAGTCTGTAGGAAAGTTTGTATAAAGCAGACGGTTTTCTGAGGCGATTTTTTCAAAAAGCGTTGTGCCGGGTAGCGGCGTAAGAACCGATATCTGAAATGAATCTGCGCCACAGTTTACAGCAAAGCGCGCCCGTTTTGAAATGGTTTCAGGAGTGTCGGAATCCCAGCCGAAAATAAGACCGGCAATTACGCCAATGCCGTTTCGTTGGATTTTCCTGAAAACCTCTTTGTAAGAATCAGTTCCCCGACTCAGGTTAAGTTTTTTATTGGCTTCTTTCAACTGATCTTCACTTTCGGATTCAATGCCGAGAAAAATCATCCGGCAGCCGCTGCGATGAGCAAGTGTAAGTAAATCTTCATCGTCGGCAAAATTGATGGAAGATTGCGATAACCAGTATTTGTTGATACCTCGCCTGATAATGCCTTCAAACAACCGCCGCGCTCTTTCCTTTGATTCGCGGCTCTGACCGATAATGTTATCATCAATAAAGAATACATATTTCTGAGGAATCTCTTCCAATTCATCGAGAATATCTTCCACCGGACGGAAACGGTAATGCTGTCCGTTGAAAGCCGAAACGCTGCAAAAGCTACAGTTCATAGGGCATCCGCGGGTTGTCTGAATGCTGGCGCTGACATATCCCGGATGGAACAAATCGCGACGGGGTTTTGGTTGCCTAATCTCGCGGGCGAAAGAACTTTTATAAAGTCGTTGCAGCTTTCCCTGCTCGAAATCACGGATTACCTGTTCCCATATTGGTTCGGCTTCACCCTGAACTACGGAATCAACGAATTGCAGACTTTCTTGGGGAAGCATTGATGCGTGAATACCGCCCATAACGGTTTTTATACCGCGTTCTCTATAAATGGAGGCAAGTTGATACGCCCTCGGCGCGGCGCTTGTAAATGCGGTTATGCCAACGAGATCGGCTTCGTAAAACCTGAAAGGACGAAAATTTTCATCTATAATTTTAATTTTCCAGTCAGATGGAGTAAGCGCTGCAATTATTCCCAAACTCAAAGGCTGATTGCGGGTAATCCGGTTGACGATGAATCCTTGTCGGAGTTGGTTAGCGGGGTTGATCAGAAGCAGAGTTTTCCTTTTCATCGCTTAGTCCAATAACCAGTTTCTGGGTTTTTTAATATTCCCGAAAGCCATGCTCCGGTAGTTCCAGTTGCTCATGTAGGACCAATAAGCAGTGATAAAACTGCCGGTGCGCCACCAGGTTTTAACCATTCTTCGCTTCAGTAACGAAGGTTCGTAAACCTTGTTGAACCCTTTGAAAATATAATTCTGCATCTCCTGCCTGTCCATATTTGTCGGATTGAAAACAAGCGATTCATATCCGTAATGTTTCCAGTCGTCGGGGAAATTGTTCAGAACAAGGCGTCCTTCATTCTTCATCCGCTCGAACAGCTTAGTTCCCGGCAACGGTGTAAGCAGTGTGGATTGAATAGAGTCGGCATGACATTCACGGGTGAATTTTACGCGATGGTCGAGGCGTTCAATAGTGTCGTTCTCCCAGCCAAAAATGAATCCTGCGATGGCGGCAATGCCGTATTTGTGCATCTTTTTAAAAACCGCGTTGTAAGAGTTAACGCCCATTTTTACATTCAGCCGTTTGTTGGCTCCGACAAGCTGATCTTCGCGCTCCGACTCGATGCCGATAAACAACATCCGGCAGCCGCTTTTCGCAGCATACTTCAGTACTTCCTCATTATCTGCAACATTCAGCGACGCCTGACCGATCCACTCCTTATTAATTCCCCGGCTAATCATGGCATTGAATAATCCGATAGCGCGTTCCTGCGCTTTGGCGGTGGCGCCCACGATGTTGTCGTCGAGGATAAAGATATTTCGCTGAGGTATTTCTGCCATTTCGTCTATTACTTCATCAATTGGGCGGTTCCGGTATTGGCTGCCGTTGAAAGCGGTGACTGAACAGAAGTCGCAGTTCATCGGACAGCCGCGCGTTGTTTGGATTGAGGCAAAGATGTATCCGGGATGAAAAAGTTCTCTTTTTGGTTTCGGCGACTTAATCAGCGAAGTTAATGCGCCTTTGTAAATCTTCTGAAGATTGTTATTTTCGAAATCCTGAATCACTTTTTGCCACACCGATTCAGCTTCGCCGATCACTACAGAGTCAACAAAAAGTGAAGCTTCATCCGGGCACATCGAAGCGTGAATCCCGCCGATTACTGTCGCAATTCCCTTTTCCCTGTAAAGTTTTGCAAGTTCGTAGGCGCGGGAAACTGTGGAGCTAAAGGCGGTAAACCCTACAAGATCGGCTTCATAAAACCTGAAATCCCTGAAATTTTCGTCAATGATTTTTACCTTCCAATCCGGCGGAGTCAATGCGGCAATTATCCCCAGACTCAATGGCTGGTAGCGAGTATCTTTATTTACAATAAACCCGCTTCCGCTCTTATTCGCCGGGTTTACCAATAGCAGAGTCTTTTTTTTGTCGGATGTCATTTTTCGCTGTCTCGCTATTTCGCTATTTCTAATATCTGTGCTCACTCTTTTTCTCCAACCCTACGCTCCTGTAGTTCATGTTGGAGTTCCATGCCCACACTGCGCTTCTAAGACTGCGGGTGTTCCACAAAGTTCTTATAAACTTTAAGCGGATTGCGTTCATATTGCAGATTTTCCGATATGCGCTGTCGGTGGCACGCGCAAGCTCTTCCGCAGTCATTCCGGCAGGTTTGAAAACCACGTCGGAGAAGTGAAAATGTTGCCAGTCGTTTGGGAAATTCCTGCAAAGCAGACGATCTTCGCTCCTGATTTTGTCAAAAAGTTTCGTTCCCGGAAGCGGGGTCATCACACTTGCCTGGACAACATCAACGCTGCTGGAAAGAACATATTTTGTACGTTTTTCAAGGGATTCAACCGAATCTGTTTCCATGCCGAAAATGAATGCGCCCAAAACTGCAATACCATGCCGGTGGATCATTCGGAAGGCATTTTGATAGTTATCAACGCCAAGACGAAGGTTGACCCGCTTATTTGTATCTTTAAGCGCGTCGGGGTTTTCAGCTTCAATGCCAATAAGAAGCATACGACATCCGCTTTTTGCCGCCAGTTTCAGCAAATCGGGTTTTTCAACAATGTTGAGTGAAACCTGGGCAAACCACTCCTTTTTCAGATTTCTGCGGATCATTCCTTCGAAAATAGTTGCAGCATGAATCTCAGCCTCATTATTGTACCCGATGATGTTGTCGTCAACGAAATAGATGAGTTTGTTTGGGACTGAAGCAATTTCATCAACAACTGCTTCGGGATTGCGCAACCGGTACTGACGTCCGTTAAAGAAGGGAACGGAACAAAAGCCGCAATCCATTGGGCAGCCTCGCGAGGTTTGAATGGAAGCAAAGAGATATCCGGGGTGAAAAAGATCATGACGAGCCGGGAGCATGTTGTTCAAATCAGACAGACCCGACGAGTATATTTTCTGTAGCTTTCCTGCGTCAAAATCGCGAAGGAGCTGTTTCCATACTCCTTCCGCTTCGCCAATAACAACTGTGTCGGCAAATTTCAACGCTTCCTCAGGCATTGAAGAGACATGAATTCCGCCGAGAACAACAGGAATATTTTTTTCGCGGTAAACGGCTGCAATTTCAAATGCGCGGTTAGCCGAAGCTGTAACGGCTGTAATACCTACGAGGTCGGCGTCGCGAAATTTGAACTCCCTGAAATTTTCATCGAGAATTTTTACCGACCATTCCGGCGGCGTCAGCGACGCCAGAATACCGAGCGCCAGCGGAACCTGTTTCGATTCGCGCCTCAGAAGATATCCCTTGCGGTAAGAATTGGCTGGATTGATAAGTAAAAGTCGTTTTGTGCCCGCAGTCATGTGGCAAAGGTATGTAATTCTAATTTGCAGAAGTTGCCGACATACCGGTTTCAACAAATCAGAGTAACCCTGCGTTTTTCAAACTTTCGCTGAGTTTTAGCTGGGTTTTTGCGAAATCCACCATCGCTGAAACAATTCGTTGATCCTCATTTTTATGAGGAGACAGCGACAGCTCTCTGTCCCAGAAGGCAAAGCCGAAAATGCTTACCATCATTGCCGTGAAAATTCCAACAATTGCACACAGGAAGTTGAATAACGAGTCAAATCGCTTGTCTATGCGATCAAATTGTTTATCAATCGCTTCAAACCGCGTATTCATTCCAGTTTGGGAAGTAATATCGTTTCTTATTGGCGCTGAAATGCAAGACCTTTCAGTGTTTAAAACCACTTTTTTTCAAACCCTGTCAGGTCTTCCTTACCCTGACAGGTCTGACTGCCATGCTAAACCTGACAGTGTCTGCAAGACCTTTAGTATTTAAAACCACTTGTAAGTAATTGACAATACAAAACGGAATAACCCCTTTTATTTGTCTTATTTCATCCCAAATTAAAGGCATTATGCCAGAAGTTTATACTTTTGTATGTTGTGTCGGTATATGATTTAATAAAACTATACTCAAAACGGGATAAAACCACATATTTTAAAAATTCCGGGTTACAGGTTCAAGGTTCAAGGTTCAAGGTTCAAGGTTCAAGGTTCCAAATACTAATTGC
>JBAXRP010000204.1:0-8102 GCA_037131145.1 Bacteroidota bacterium | reverse complement strand
CTATAAAGGTTTAATTCCTTCGGAATTCTGTTGCAATACCAATCCTTAAAGCTATAAAGGTTTAATTCCTTCGGGATTAAATAAACAAGAATGGTTGATAAAAAGGATGCCGAAGGCATCAAATATTTATAGGAACAATGGGAATGACAAATCTTCGACCCCGAAGGGGTCGAAGATTTCTGGTATATCAAGTTCTATAAAGGTAAAATCCCTTCGGGATTAATTAAAAAAATAAAGAATGAAACTTTCATGACAATTCAATTTTGACACACAAGGGTATGATTATTTGAAGCACATTCGGAACATTGTTGCAAAAAAGCCATGAACATGAATATTTGACTTTTCTGGCGTTTTACAACTTTTTGAAACCGCTTAATATGAACAAAAAATAAAAAAGAACAAAAAATAAAAAATAAACAGATGAAACCCGGAATTCAAATTTGTATCATTCTCGTCTCAATTACCTGCTCAGGATGGGCGGCAGGCGAGCGAAATCCCGCTGGCGGAAGGGCGGCGGGCATGGGCGGAACCTCGGTAGCTCTGATTGATTTTTGGTCGCTCAGCAACAACGAGGCAGGATTGGCATGGCTTAAAACCGGAGCTGCCGGATTTTCCTTTGAAAACCGGTTCCTTCTCGCCGACATAACCACTGAAGTTGTCGGCATTGCCATTCCTTTAAAAGTGGGAACCTTTGGATTGTCGGTAAACAGATATGGAAATAACCTTTATAATGAACTGAAAGGCGGACTTGTTTTTGCCCGAAAATTCGGCGCCCGCTTCGGCGCCGGTTTACAGTTTAACTACCAGCGATTTCATTTGGCGGGAGAATATGGAAACAGGAAAATAATTTCATTTCAGATTGGATTGATCTATCAGCCCGATAAAAGAATTTCGGTAGGAGTTCAAATTATCAATCCCGTCCCGGTAAAAATAACCGAAAATCCGGCGGAATATTTACCTGCTAGTATTAACCTCGGATTAACATGGCAGTTATCCGATGAATTCCTCGCGACCATTGAAGTGGGAAAGGAGTTGCAGAATCTGCCGGTATTTCGCGCAGGAGCCGAATACCATTTTGCAAAACCGTTGTTCGTCAGAATTGGAATTTCTACAAACCCGATGTCATTCACATTTGGATTCGGCATTGAAACGGGAAAGTTGAAATTTGATTTTTCGTCGGGATATCATCAACAATTGGGATTCAGCCCATCGGCTTCGGTTGTTTACACGTTTAAAAGATAAACCATGAAAACCATCTTTATTATCACAGCGCTGACCATGATAATGGGAATCGACGTTTATTGTCAGGAAATAATTCCCGCTGAAATGATTGAAAAGGCAGTAGAATCCCTTGACTCCGACCGCGACAGCGAAAGTCTGTATGAAGAAATGGCTGATCGCGTTATGCGACCTGTAAACCTTAATGCTGCAACCCGGGAAGAGATTGGGGCAATTCCGTTTCTTTCGCCCGCACAGCAGAAAAACCTGCTGGATTACATCGCAACTTACGGCGAGGTATTTTCATTATATGAATTACAATCAATATCAGGATTTGATTCGGCGTTGATCCGAAAAATTGAACCATTTATTGTCATCAAACCGAAATCAGAAATTCCTCCGCTAACTCCCGGTAATCTTATCAGGTTTGGTCATCACGACCTTCTTGTACGCTATGAGCAGACATTTCCCACGGGGGTTGGTTATCTTGCAAATGACTCAATACAGTCGGCGAAACCTGGATATTTCTATCCTGGCGAGCCTCAGAAATATTACTTCCGCTATACTTTTAACTGGTTTGATAAAGTGAGAATCGGCTTTGCAGGCGAGAAGGATCCTGGCGAGCAGTTTTTTCGCGGCGCGCAATCGAAGGGAATGGATTTTTATGCGGGATTTATCTCCTTCAACAATTTCGGGATACTGGAAAATCTGACCATTGGAAATTTCAGGGCGGGATTTGGGCAAGGGCTGACCTTTGGTTCAGGACTTTCCATGAATGCCGTGCCCGGGTTTTCGTCGAATCCGCTGAGTACATCCGGAGTGCGACCGAGTATGGGTATGAATGAAGGATCATATCTGCGCGGAGCGGCAGCCACAATAAAAATCAACCATTTCAGGATAAGTAGTTTCATATCATACCATCCGCGCGACGCCACCGTTACCGAAATGGATACAACTTCGGGAACTGCAGAAGAGATAAGTTCTCTGATAGAAACCGGCTATCATCGCACAGGACTTGAATTAGAAAAACGGAATGTGATGACGGAATTGATTTGCGGAGGAAATATCAATCTGACTCTCGCGCCAAGCCAGAAGTTTGGATTCCGGATCGGCGCGACGGGCGTATATGTGAAGTATTCGACAACCATAGCGGCAGGAAACGACCTGTATAAAATGTTCAGCTTTTCGGGCAATCAAAACATGAACGCCGGTATTGATTATCAGGCGCGATATGGAAAACTCTTCCTGTTCGGAGAGATAAGCCGGAGCATGAATGGCGGTATTGCCTGGCTCGGCGGCGCTACCCTCACTCCCGATCCCAGAGCAACGATTACAATGGTTGTGAGGAATTATCAACCTCAATATCAAAATCTCTATTCAAACGCATTCGGGCAACAAAGTCTCAACACTAATGAACAAGGGGCTTACATCAGCCTCAATGCAGCAGTTCATCCGAAAATTAGTTTATCGGGTTTCGTTGATATTTTTAAAATACCCTGGCTTAAGTATCGGGTTGATGGTCCATCGCTGGGGCGGGAAACCGGACTCATGCTAACATGGCTGACATCGCGTAATGTAACTTCCTCCATCAGGTATTTACAGAAAACTGTAAGCGCCAATAAAGCTGCCGAATCAGGTCAAATCGTTCATGAACTTATGGATTATACGACGCGAAGCTACCGGTTTAGTATTGACTGGACTCCTATCCCCCGGCTTCTTTTCAAAACGAGGCTCGATATTAAAGAAGCAGGCGAAACCCAGGGAAAAACCGCTTTCGGATATTTAATGTATCAGGATTTTCAGGTGACAACAACCAGTTGGTTCTCTGCGGCTTTAATCAGATTTGCAGTTTTTGACGCCCCGGATTATGCAACAAGGATATATGTTTACGAACCGGAAGTACTTTATGGATATTCCGTGCCGGCTTACCAGGGACAAGGCATTCGAAGTTGTGTTGTGCTGAAATTCAACCCTGTTCGTTGCATTACGCTATGGATAAAGAGTGGGATTACCTGGTATAGCGACCGGAATGAGGTTGGTTCGGGGCTTGACATGACGAAAGGGAATATGCGGGGCGAGGCGACATTGCAGATTATGGCGAGGTTATAGTTTGAAAAATTAATGAATTATCAATTTTTTGAAATAATCAACTCCTCCAAAATTTACATTTAAAAGGTAAATTCCTGCCGGCTGGCAGATTGAAAAACTATTCTTATAGACGCCTGCCGAACACGATTCGTGCGAAAGGTTTACCGCCAGTTCTCCGCTTATATTCAAAAGATTCACACTGACCATAGCAGGGATATCGAGTGAAAATGAAACTGAAATCTCGTCATTGGCAGGGTTGGGAAAAATCTTTATGTTGTATTTCCCCGACGGTTCTGCAACTGCGCCAATGGTATTGTTTCCGGAAATGAGCTGGTAGTCGGGATCGAAAATAACCGAATCAACAGCAAATGGAATAGCGGCAGTGAATGATTGTCCCGAAAATGTATTTAACACCCGTATGATGGTATCGCGGGTTGCATTTTTAAACTGAACTGGGATGGACATTCTAAAAAAAGTCACAGATGGATGCGATTGAGTTTGACCGACTGTAAATGTTACCGCATCTCCCGCTTGTGACCAATTGATATTATAGGAAGGAAATCCTTCGCCGGTGAACCAATCATCAAAATACCAGGTCAAATCCTGCCCGGAGGCGTTTTCGAGGTGCGATTTTAAATTGACAGTCCGGGCAAATCCATACGCCAGATTAACGTCATGGAGGTAATCATTCAACCCGGCAAAAAATGCCGAATCGCCCATAATCCATCTTAACTGGTGAAGGATCATCGCTCCCTTGGCATACGAAAGCCGGCTGTCGAATATCCTGTCAACGCTGGTTGTATCATTACAAAACACCGAACCGCCGGGTTTGGAGACGATGCCTTTAACACGTACTTCCCTGAAACGTTTCCAGTAAATGGGCGCGAGATGTTCGTAACAAAGTCCCGATAAATATGTGCCAAATCCTTCGTTTAACCAGATATCAGACCAACTCCCGCAGGTTACCATATTTCCAAACCACTGGTGCGCGAGTTCATGTGCAAGCAGTTCGAAGCCAAATGAGGTGACAAAGGTCATGGTTTGATGTTCCATGCCACCGCCCCACCCAAACTGCGCATGACCATATTTCTCGTTTTGAAACGGGTAAACTCCGAAAAGTGTATCAAACAACTGGATCATCGGGACAATTATCCCGGTTTGCGTTGAAACAGTCGCCGAATCTTCGGGATAGATGTAATTGATCACGTTAAGGGTTTTTCCTCCGAAGGGAACCTGATGCGCATATTGAGAATAGTTTGTCACGGCGAGGCAAACGAGGTAAGTTGCAATGGGGTAGCGATGTTTCCAGTGATAAACAGAGTTGTCGCCGGCAGGCGATATCGAAACGAGGACGCCGTTGCTTGCGGAGCTGTAGGCCGAAGGAGCGCAGATATAAATATCGAGCGAATCAGCCTTGTCGGTCAATCCGTTTTTGCATGGCCACCAGTCGCTTGATCCATAAGGTTCCGAGAGAGTCCAAATCACCGGAATTCCGTTATGCGTACTTTGGACAAAGGAATTAAAACCGTTCTCAGGAGGCACGCCATGATAATAAACCGTAACAGAGTCGGCTGTATGCTGAGGTATGGAAGATGGGAAACTAATAGTTATTTGATTTGAAGCATGGTTCCACGATACCGGCTGGAGGTGATAAATCACCGAATCAACTGTAAGCGCCTGGGTCAGATCAAATACCAGCGAATCCAGTTCCTGTTTTTCGGGGGTAAAGAGCGTGGTCACATTTCCCGAAATTTCTTTGACGGATGGATCAATATTCCACCAGCACCGGTACCATTTTACATCATAGTTTGTATTGGATTCTGCGGCTACGGGGCAAAGTTTTCCAGAAAAGGCATCCTTTTCCGCCTTTGCGATATTATTCAGGTCTTCCTCATGGAATGTCACTTGAGCCTGAATTAAACCTGATGCCATCAGGAAAATAAATCCGATCGCTTTTATCATCTCTGTTCGGGATTCAATACCGGATTTGTCGCCACGCCGCCAAAGATACCTGAAAACTCGTACAATTCCTGCGGGATATGGCTACAGGAATAGAGTGGATCGCCGGGATTAACACATTGCTTATCGCGGGTAACCGACCATAAGGAGAGCCTGTTGATTTTTCTATCAACAGCCCAGGCAGCAACATCTGTTGCGTCGTCAAGATAGAAAATTTCACCCGGAATATCGTTCTGTCCAATCATTGGCGTGATTCCGATTTTTCGCCATATCAGCGAGTCGGGAAGGTTGGCTCCGGAGTTCTGATAAATAGTTTTCAACTGTATGAATACCGCTTCGCCTGCCGAAATGGCTGCATCGCCCATATCAATAACTGAAGGACCGTAATCCATTGCCATCAGATTAACACAAAACAGATTAACATTTTGGTTTATAGCGTTTTGTATTACATTCAATCCATCAGGAGTAAGACCCTCAGGCAAAACAGGCAGCGTAAGGCTGATTTTCAATCCGGGGTACTCATCCTGCAATAGTTTCATCGCTTTTGAGCGGCGAAGAATGGATTGCGGTTCGGCTATCAGGAAACCTTCAATATCATAGTCAATACTTGTGAGATCGTAGGCGTCAATCACCGTTTTGTAAGCGTTGCGCGCTTCAAATTCATTGGCGGCGGCATAAGCAAGTTCGACTCCGTTTGCGCCTCCGAATGACATGATAATATCGCCGCCCTCGCTGCGTAATGCGCTGATTTCAGTCTGATAATAATCCATGCCCAAAGTTGAAAAGCCGCCCCAGCAGGGAGTGGCGCCTGTTTCCAATTGATTATCAACAATAAATGCACAGGTATAAAGGTAAATTCCTGTTTCGGCAACGTTCTGGATTTGAAAATTGGGCCATAGACAACAATCAACGTAAGGCGCAAATGTCAGAGAATCGGAAGGCTCAGGCGGCTGGTTTATGAAACTGATATTTACGGCGTCGGAGCTGCTGCCGCAACCGTTTGCGACGGTCCAGGTAAGCGTATAGTTTCCAGGCTGGTTTCCTGAAAAGGCGCTGTGAGGATCTGAAAGATTGGCTATGGTTCCACCGCTTCCGCTACTGATTGCCCAACTGCCGGTTCCGTAAAGAGGTACGTTTGCCGATAAAACAGTCTGGTTGCCAATGATTGTCTGGTTTTGACCCGCATCGGCTTGCGACGGCTGCGGCGAACAGGCGCCACACACCGCTCTCCAAACCATTGCTGAAAAATAGTTCAGGCAATTGGTTGAGGTATTCAAAACCACGTCGCCATCAACGGCGTTCAGGGTGTCAATTTGCGCCTGAGTTAATGCCGGAACACTTGTCAATCCAGGCGATCGTACCAATGAGACCCACCTTGTTCCATCCCAGTAATAATATCCGGGGACAAAGTTGTGAGGGTAAACGCCGTCAGCGGTGGTATTGAAAACAATCAGACCGGTTGCAGGTCTGGCAATCGCCTGCATCTGCAGGGCTGTCATCCTCGGCGCCAGAAATCCTTTATCAGTGGACTTGATATCGAGAATAGCAGAACTATCGGGCAAAGAGCCATCAGAGCTGATACTGACCTGAGCAAAAGAGTTTATTGATAATGTCAGTAGAATGAGGATAAAAATGCAGAGTTTTTTCATGATAAAAGTTAGTTTTTGCAATGATTAAAATTAACACAATCTCATTCGTTAAGTCAGATTTTACAGCCCTCTTCCTCCGGTAAGAATTCCGTAAAACCCCGGCGCAACCCGCCTTAGAAATGCGCCAATTCCAACTGCTGCGGCTATTACAATCAGGGGCAGGAAAGCGAATGTAAATATCCGGTATCCGGGCAGGTGATTTACGAGCGAAAAAACAGCGTCAATCGAATAGGCGATCAGCGGGGTATGGAAGGCATAAATAATGAAAGAAAATGCCGAAAGCCAAACGAACCATGGGCGTTTCATACACCAGTCGACCAGCCCGTTACAACCAAACCAGGCAGCCACAAGCCCACTGAATATCATTAGTTTATGCAGAATGATAAGAATAGGAAAAATATCGTTCCCGAGGTATGGCTGAGCGGTGAATGCCAGTACAGTTTTCAGCGCTGCGAAGAAGATAAAAACGAATCCCCACGGTGCAGGTTTGAGCCATCGTTGCGGCACATCAATGTTGAAACCAGACTTCTGCATCAAAACGCCGAGCGAGAAAAACAGCAAACCCTCGCCTTCGATGAAACCAAAATTCATGGTTCCAAGCCACATAAGGAACGCAACGCTGAAATGGAACCACCTCGCGATTCGGTTTGTTACGCACCAGCGGATGACAGGGTAAGCAACATTGTAAATGAGCAAAACCCTGATAAACCAAAGCTGGTAAGGAACAGGGTTCAATATCCACTTTTCCAGCATTTCGTACCAGGTATAATCATGAAGTAGCGCGCGGTGATCGTCAATCCGTACCACATTTGAGCCGGCAACGAGATCGCGGGTATATGGAAAGTATTCGAGGAACCATGTAAAAGCAAATCCAATGGCGCTCCAAAGGAGGTAAGGCAATAACAAGGTGCGTAACCGCTTTTTTGTACGTTCGCGGTATGGACGGCGGTCGTGCAAAGCAAACAGAAAACCGGAGATGATAAAAAGCATGGGGATCCGAAAACGGAAAATACCATTGGCAAGGAAATACTCTGTGAAGGAGGTGAAGGTGAGTCCATCATCAGGCATCGTCCAGGGCTGCATATACCGGTCATGCAGGTTATAACCGTGTACGAAAACCAGTAAAAACATAGAAATAAAAGACCAGAACCTGAATTTCCGGCTATTAAATTCGGAAATTGAGTTTAT
>JBAXRP010000203.1:0-8106 GCA_037131145.1 Bacteroidota bacterium | reverse complement strand
TTGTAGATTGAAAAGATTGGTTTGCAACCAAATCCCGAAGGGATGACATGATTATTAAAAGGTATGTAATGAGCGTTGAGAACAATCAACTTTTAACGTGTCAAAGCTGTAAAATTAATTCCCGGTTTGCCTTAATATTTCCATCGGAATCTTTTTCAGACGAATGGTATCATTTAGATTTATCTGGAGCTTATCATAATCAATGGTAAAATCATTTTCTTTAAACTTGTGTTTAATGGGACCGATGAAGTTTTCATGATAAAAAGAAATAGTCACTTCTGTTATCTTTTTTGAATTAAACCCTACGCCCATAAGAGAATAAGAGCCGTCCTTTTGCGAAAGATTATAAGAAACAGGCGGCATCTCTTCAATAGTTGTGCCATCGTGAGAAAAGCACGAGTCAAGTAAAACAGTTCCGCTGATATTGAATCGTTTCGTGGTATAAATGTATTTTTCAAGCCAGGAATCCGAAAAGTAGAACGCCATTGAAAAAATGAGGATAAAACCGGCAATTGCGCCGCCGGCTCTCCATTTCGCTTTTATTATTGTCGCGCTTGATTTAAGAAACCGAAACAAAACAAAGGTTGCAAATAAACTTAGTACAAAATCGGCTATCAAAATAACGAGTGGATGACTGAAAAAAGATTCCCAATTCATAACAAACGGTATTATTTGTGATAAGATAAAAACTTTACCGTATTAATACGGCAGAATTTTCTTCCCCCTCGTTTCTTCAAGAACTTCCGCCATGGCAAGATAGATTGCCGAAAGTCCGCAGATGATTCCTTCCCAGCCGGCAATGCGACCGATTAAGCTTGATCCGCTCCAGTTGCGCGCAGCGAGAAGGAAAAAGAGTATCCACAGCGAAAGAAATACAAACTGAAGCGCCTTGTTTTTATTGAACGTTCCAATCCACATCATCAAGGTAAAAAATCCCCAGAGAAAGAGATACCAGCCCATGAAGTTATTGTCGGTGCGGAAACCTTTGCCTGCGCCAAGATCGGGTAGTACAAAGATTGCCACAAGGGTTATCCAGAAAAGTCCGTAAGAGGTAAACGCCGTCATTCCAAAAGTGTTTCCTTTTTTAAATTCCATGATGCCGGCAATTACCTGGGCAATGCCGCCATAGAAGATTCCCATGGCGAGTATCATGTCGCTTACCGGGAAAAAGCCGGCGTTATGGATGTTCAGGAGAACGGTTGTCATCCCAAAGCCCATCAGGCCGAGAGGGGCGGGGTTTGCTAATTTACATTCCATATCTTTCAATGATCTCCTGTTTGCTCTTTCCAAGGATGTCATATTTCTTACCGACTTTCCTGAATGCTTCAAGAGCTTTTTCGAGATGATGAATCTCATGACCTGCGGAAATCTGGGTGCGGATGCGCGCTTGTCCCTGCGGAACTACCGGGAAAAAGAAGCCGATGGCATAAATACCTTCATCATATAAATCGCGTGAAACATCCTGCGCCAGCTTTGCATTGAAAAGCATTACCGGCACAATCGGGGTATCGCCGGCTTTGATTATCAGCCCGGCGTCAAGTAATCCCCTGCGCCAGAATTCTGTATTCTTTTCCAGCTTGTCGCGGCGGTCGGTAGAGGCGGAAAGGATTTCGAGAACCTTGATAACGCCTGAAACCACCGGCGGCGCAATGGTGTTGGAAAAGAGGTAGGGACGGGCTTTCTGACGACACATCTCAACCAGTTCCCGACGACCGGAAACGCAACCTCCTGAAGCTCCTCCAAGACCCTTGCCGAAGGTGGTGGTAATAATGTCCATTTTTCCCATCACCCCGCAATGTTCATGCGTACCGCGACCGGTTTTTCCAATGAAACCACTGGCGTGCGAATCATCTACAAAAAGCAGCGCATCATACTTTTCGCAAAGTTCTGCCATCTTGTCGAGCTTTGCAGTATCGCCATCCATTGAGAAAACGCCGTCGGTGATAACCATCTTCAGGCGTTTGTCGTTGTGCAACTGTAGTTTTTCCTCAAGATGCTCCATATCGGAGTGCTTGAAAGTGTCGTGCATTGCGCTACAGAGGCGTATCCCGTCAATGATGGAGGCGTGAACCAGCCTGTCGGAGATCATCACATCGTCCTTTGTCAAAACAGCCTCGAACACTCCGGCGTTGGCGTCCATGCAGGAAGGGAATAGGATTGTATCTTCGGTTCCGAGGAATTCGGTAACCATAAGTTCCAGCTTTTTATGAATATCCTGGGTGCCGCAGATGAAGCGTACCGACGACATTCCGTAGCCATGAGAATCGAGACCGGCGTGAGCGGCTTTCACCACTTCGGGATGACTCGACATTCCGAGGTAGTTATTGGCGCAGATGTTAATGACTTTTTTTAGGGCGGCGCCAACAGGAAATTCAACTTCAATGTCGGCAGCCTGCGCTGAATGGATGTAACGTTCCTGTTTGAATAATCCGGCATTTTTCATGCCATCGAGGATTTCGCTGTACGTCCTTCGGATTTTATCGGTATAAGCCATGATTTCCTCCTCTATTTTACATATTCCTTAACCAGTAAACAGATTTTATTCACCGAGTCGAAAGCTTCCGGAGTAGCTTTATCATCGGGAATTGAGATTTTGTATTTGTTTTCGAGGAATCGCTTTAACGATACCATTGAAAAACTGTCAACAATACCACCCGAAATCAATGGGGTGTCGTTGGTTAATTCTGTGTCATCCTCAACATATTCTTTAATTACATACGCTTTAATGATTTCCTGCATTTCTTCCATGGTTTGGTTCTCCTTTTTTTTTAAATAATTCAAATTTCTATTGTTCTATTGTTCAAGGTTCAAGGTTCAAGGTTAGGGTTATCAATCATCCTCCAGGGTTGACGTATCCCCGATCTCTTCGCCCCACTCTTTGGCATGGAGGATACGTCGCATGATTTTGCCGCTGCGGGTTTTGGGAAGGGTTTCGATGAATTCAATCTCCTGCGGCATGGCAAGGGGCGATAATTTCTTACGGACAAAATTCATGATGTCGAGATCGAGATCCTTACTGCCGGTAAAACCTGGTTTCAGGGTGACAAACGCTTTGACTACCTCCATGTTGACGAAGTCGGGTTTTGCAACCACGGCAGATTCGGCGACTGCCGGGTGTTCTAACAGCGCAGATTCCACCTCAAACGGGCTTACAAGGTGACCGCCGGTGTTTATCACATCGTCGTCGCGACCCACGAACCAGAAGTAGCCTTCATTGTCAATCGAGGAGCGATCGCCGGGAAGGTACCAGCCGTTCTGGAATTTCTTCTGATAAGTTTCTTCATTCCGCCAATAGGTTCGCATCATGGAAGGCCAGCCCGGCTTGATGGCAATCAGTCCGATCTTTCCGGTTTCATTGAAGGGTTCAAAGGTTTCTGGGTGAATCACTGTAGCGGTAATGCCCGGAAATGGTTTGCCCATGGAACCGGGTTTAATCTTCATCCCCGGAAAGTTGGCGATCATGATCGAACCGGTTTCGGTTTGCCAGTAAGTGTCGAGAAACGGCTTGCCAAATACTCGTTCACTCCATATTACGGCTTCGGAATTTAACGGTTCGCCTACCGAAGCAAGATGCCGCAAAGTGGAAAGATCATACTTTTTGATTACCTCTTCACCGGCTTTCATCAGCGAACGGATGGCGGTTGGAGCCGAATACCACATGCTGATTTTATGCTTTTCGATGAAACGATACCAGTTGTCGGCAGAGAAGCCGGCGTCGAGGATACACTGAGTAACGCCGTTGCTGAAGGCGCCTATGATGCCATAAGAAGTTCCTGTTACCCATCCAGGATCGGCGGTACACCAGTAGATGTCGCTGTCCTGCAAATCAAGTACCCATTTGGATGTAAGGTATTGCGAAATCAGGGAATAATGCACATGCTTCACACCTTTTGGCTGGCCGGTTGTGCCGGAAGTATAATGCAAAACCGATGGCGATTCGGCAACGGTTGGGTGAATCTCAAACTTGTCCACTTTTTCGGCTTTTTCCAGATCGAATGCAACTTCGCGGTCGCCAAGCGGTTTGGCGGGATCGGCATCCACAATGATCAAATGTTTCAGATATGGCATCTTGTCCATGATCTTACGAACCTTTGGCGCATGTTTTTTCTGGGTGATGACGGCTGTAGTTTGGGCGTTATCGAGCCGCACGAAGAGCGATTCGTCGCCAAATGCCGAAAATAGCGGTTGTGCGATGCCACCCATCTTCAGGATTCCGAGAAAGCCGATGTAGAGTTCCGGGATTTTATCCATGAAAAGGCATACCCTGTCTTCAGGTTTTACGCCGAGGTTGCGAAGGAATTGACCAATTGTGTTGCTATTGAGGCGAAGGTCGTTGTAGGTGTAACGCTTTTCGTTACCTGTTGAGCCTTCCCAGATCAGCGCAGGTTTTTCAGCCTTGCCCATCAGGCAGATGCGGTCGGAGCAGTACCACCCAATATTGATAATGTTGCCTTCCTGGTAGTCCAGTTCCTTCTCGGCAATACTCCAGGAAAAATCTTTAATGCGTTCGTTGTACGATCCAATGTTTGACATGGGTCAGAGGTTATAAAAGTGTGAAATAAAGAAGCAGCGAGGTAGCGAAATGGCAAAATGGCGGATTGGTGAAAATTAGTTCAGATAGTTGTTTTAGCATGTGTAGTAACGCCTTCAGTTTTCTATAATTACAATAGCGGTTGCCGTCTCTTTAAGATGCGATAAAGATACATGTATTTTGGAAACTGACAAACTGGTAAGCAATTCTTTTGCTTTTTCAAAAACCCGGATGTGGGGCTTTCCGAGTTCATCATTATAAACCTCGATATCGGCAAATCGGATACCGAAACGCCAGCCGGTTCCGATGGCTTTCAACATTGCCTCCTTTGCCGAAAACCGTGCGGCGTAATGCTGGTATTTGTTCTTCTTCGATTCGCAGTATTCGATCTCCAATGGCGTGAAGATCTTATCGCGAAAACCAATGTCGCGCGACATAACCTTTTCGATGCGCGCTACTTCAATGATGTCAATGCCTGTGCCGATGATCATAACGTTTGGATTATTATTGAAGCGGGAGCAACCCCTTATTGGATGATTTGACTTCCAGCATCGCCGAATTATTGGGAGGCATTCCGTCGTTATTGACACTCCTATTTGTCGCTTTTGGAAATACTGATAGCCAAAAAATGAATTCAGGAATGGCGAAAAGTAACAGCGATGTTTTCATAAAATTGTCTGGTTAAAGTTGCCAGGTAAAGATATAAAATGTCAGGGATTTATAAACAGTAATTTTGGGCATGACTGAAATTTCAAAAGTAGTTCAAATATCCGACTTCCTGACCTCATTTTATAACATAAGGAAAGCAAAGAAGGGAAAAAACTCCCCCATCAACTGAATATTTAGAATTATTATCTTGGTCAGTAATATAACAACAATACCATTGGAACATGTAAGTTATAAAGAAATATATAAACTATACTGCCTTAAATGGAGAATCGAAATAATATTTTGAATACTTTTACCCGGTCAATTGCGGCAGAAGACATATACAGTAATTTGAGTTTAGAAACGGATTAAAATACTTAACAGAATTCAACCATGGCGATCAATCTACTTTCGATCATTTCTAAAAATCCGGCAATCATTTCCAGCAAGATGGATGATGAGGTCGTGATGATGAGCATTGAAAAAGGCAATTATTATGGCTTAAACCCGGTTGCGGCGGAAATCTGGGAAATGCTCACCGCGCCCATGACGGTCCAGGCAATTTGCGACCGGCTGATGGAGGAGTTTGATGTTGAACAGGAAAAGTGTTACAACGAAGTGCTTGTTTATGTTGAAAAACTCGGAAATGAAGGATTGATCGTAGTAAACGGTTAAATCTGAAATCGCATCCATGAATGGTTCCAAAGAAGATTGGTATTTCTGACGTCTGGTATTTTATTGCCGCCTCTGTTTTACTTTATGTGTGCCAATTCCTGGTATTTTTTATTCCATTTCGCTGGTATATCCCTTTGTTTAAGGATCACGGAAAAAACAACGATGAAAAAATTACCGTTGCCAAAACTTTGATTGTCCGCAAGGCGTTGCTGCGTGGGCTTCATTATCTGCCGTGGAAGGGGAAATGCCTTATCCAGGCGCTGACAGCCAAAATATTGCTGAGGATGGTTCATCTACCAGGTATCATCTATTTGGGAGTTGCCAAAGAGGCAAATCAGTTGAAAGCTCATGCCTGGCTTAAATCAGGAAATCAGTTTATTTGTGGCCAGGATGGTCATAGGAAATACACCATTGTACAAGAGATTTCATAACAACAATTAAAATGAGCACGATCTTTGGAATCATTGATAAATCAGGGGAGGGATTCGACCGGCAATGGCTGGAAATGATGAAGGACGATCTGTCTCATGGAACCCCTGATCGCTCGGGATTGTGGCAAACCGGAAAGGCGGGGATGGGAAACTTGCAGGTATTTAATACCCCGGAATCATTGGTTGAAATCCTGCCACTGGAGAGCTTAGAATCAGTCATTACAATTTGCAGCGATTCGAGAATTGATAATCGGGATCAGTTGTCCGGTCGCTTATCTATCAGCGCAACCGAACTGAGAACGATGCCCGACAGCGCGCTTATCCTAAAAGCATATCAAAAATGGGGAACAGCATGTTGCGCCTATCTGCGCGGCGATTTTGCATTCGGGATTTTTGACGTTCGTAACCAGCAATTTACCCTCGCACGCGATCATTTTGGGATGAGGCCGATCTTTTATTTCGACCACCCCCGGTTTTTTATCTTCTCATCCGAACTACGCGGGATCCTTGCTTTGCCGTTTTTTGAAAAGGAGCTGAACAGCGCCTGGTTTCTTGATTATCTGATCAATGTTGAGCGCGAAGAAAATGACGCCTTTTATCAGGGAATTTTCTCGCTGCCGCCAGGTCATCAAGCAATCGTGAAATCCGGTAAAATGACGATCCAAAAGTATTGGGAACTGACCATTCCTGAAAGGATTGTCTTGAAAAATGACAATGATTATATTGAAGGTTATAAGGCGTTGTTTGAAAATTCGGTGAAAAACCGTACCCGGTCGGCCTTCCCCGTTGGAGCGGAATTAAGCGGCGGACTTGATTCTTCCTCAATTGCTGCTATAGCTCAAAAAAAACTGACATCCCAAGGCAATCAACTTCATGTTTTTGCAAGGGTACTGCCTGAAAAGGCTATATCGGCGCTGGATGATGACGGAAAGGATGAGTCTGCCGAAATCGAACTGGTCTGCAACTTTTGCGGGATTCAAAATATTCACCATATAACCCTTGAAAATGAGAATATTACCGAAAACATCAGACAAAATGTGGAGGTGATGCGATCTCCCTTTTTCAGCAATTATGCCGTTTATAATATGAATGCCCATCATGTGGCGAATTCTTTAGGGGTGCGAACTATTTTATCAGGTCATGGCGGCGATCAGATGGTTACCAATCCTGCTCATTTTGTTTACCAGGATTACCTGAAAAAATCCAGATATTTGAAACTTTTCTTTGATATCAGGGCAAAGGGTACAATACATGAACTTGAGTTTATAAAATCTATGTTGTATTTTTTTAACCTGCGCAAGAATAAAAATGATTTTGTCAATAAGCGGAGGGAGATTAAGAAACTCTTTAGGTATGGAATTAACCGCGATTTCCTGGTTCATAACCATCTTGAGGAACGCTATTTGCAAAACAGGCTGCAGGCAATGCTATTGCCCAAAAATGGCTCAGAGTTGATCAAGAAGATCACCCATCGTCACATGAACGACCGCATCGAAGCTACGGCCATCATGGCAGGGCATGATGGGATCGAATTCAGATATCCCATGTATGATGTTGATCTGATTAAATATTATCTTGCTGTTCCGGATGAAATCAAACGGAAATTTCGTGCGGGCCGCTACCTCCACAGAATGTCCATGCAGGATGAACTGCCACTGCCAATTCAATGGAGAAGGGACAAAAATGGCACCATCAATCCGGGCCTGGCAAGAATATTTGCTAATGAAGCATTCAAAATCAAGTCAGACCTGAGCAGATACAGCCAGGTACATCAGAGTTTGAACGGTCTGATTTTCGATGCGGTCAGGATCGAAAATCTCA
>JBAXRP010000202.1:0-8316 GCA_037131145.1 Bacteroidota bacterium | reverse complement strand
TCCAGCCATAAATGCTGTGCCTGATGAAAATCGATCCCATGTTTTTCTTTGTTTGAACAACTTTTAAGAGGGTCAAATTCGAAAGTCATGTTTAAACCAATTTCGGACAAAAATACAAATAATGGTCGTTTTATGTGCATTAATCACACTTTTTATTCAATATTTTCCCTCATAATCGTAAACATTGGTAGCGCCTTGCATGCCCCCCAACTCTTCTGTATATATGACTTGGAATTATTAAGTAAAGTCTTACTTGCTTATTGGGGATAAGCAATTTTAAAAATCAAAGCGGCTCTGATTCCCACCGACCAGGGCTTGGCATTATTCACCGGCTTTTCATATACCGAATTGAAATAGTATTTTACACATGGTTCAATTTCAAATTTCAGTGTTTTATTCAGATTGATTGAGCCGTTAATGCCAGCCATCGCCTGCCAGTTGAGACTTACTTGTCCGGGCGAAATATCGTTGATACGGATAATCCGGTTTTTTCCGGGATCATATTCTGCCGTGAGCTGTTTGGATTCGAGGAGTACTGACAACAGTGGGCCGACGCGAAAGCCAACGGAAAATGTTTCATTATTACATAAATCGTATCCGAATATCAATGGTATCTGAAGGTAAGTATAACGTTTTACAACCTTTGGATAGTCGAGTTTCATCAGGCTGTCATACACATCCTGCCGGCTCATGTAAAACGTTGGTATATATTCATGCGTTGGGTCATTCCACTTGAAATCCATTGAATCGAGTTTATTATAGGCGCCCAGAAAATCGTTGTATTCAACAGTTAATTCATTGGTTCCTTTCGCTATGGAGAGACCGGCGCCGGTGCGGATTGAGAATGGTCCGTAGTTGAAAATTCCTTCCACCCCAAAATTATTGATAAATTTTCCACCCTCAAGGGTATTAAACATCCATTCCGGGGTGTAATACACTCCTATGGACGTTCTAAAATTTCCACTAGCCACTTTACGTTTAAGTCCTGATCGTTCATTCGAAACGTCGGGAAACTTTGTACTGTCAGACTTTTTCGCTGACGCTTTTACACTATAAGCAACGTTTTCCTGAATTTCAGCCATTGGTGTAACCTCTTTTGCAGGTTCGGCGCCAATGGCGTTTTTTTTATTCGCATTAGTCGTAAGTTTACCTTCCGGCATATCCTGAATTACCTGATGTTCAGCAACAGGAATAAATTCAGCCTGATAGTTTTGATCGCCGCGCTTTTCAATGGCTGCGGCTTCAGTGTTTTCTGATGTTCCTGATGGTTGTGTAGATTTGTTAATGACGGTTTCCTTTGGTTGTGAATTCTCTGGTTTACTATTTTTATTTTGATGGATTTGATTCCGGGTTTGACTGATAGCAATTTCATTTACATAAACAGGTTTATCTGGAATAATATTAACCTGAGTTTTCGCTTTTTGCAGAGTGTTGGTATTCGTGTTTTCACGATTGGATGCAGAAACGACCGGCTTTTTTGCAGAAGTTAGATTTTCATTATAGTCAAAAAATTGCCATGCCACCAATCCAAAGATTGAGAAAAGAACCAGGGTGGAAAAAATTATCAGTCCGCCGCGGCGTTTA
This sequence comes from Bacteroidota bacterium, assembly GCA_037131145.1. Taxonomy (GTDB): domain Bacteria; phylum Bacteroidota; class Bacteroidia; order Bacteroidales; family FEN-979; genus CAIVAT01. Next base: position 6,732 of record JBAXRP010000202.1, on the reverse strand, counting down.
TTTCTTGCAGGCGGCAAATCTGCTGCATCTTTCAGAAAGGCTTTTTTCGCTGCATCCGACGGCGTAATTTTGTGTCCATCCAATGCCTTCCTGAAGAGATTATCGAAGCGATTATCAGTTTTTTTCATCTTGTCAGTGATATTTCGGTATTGACTAAAGAATTCAGTTTTTTTCGTAAAAATGCGCGCGCTTTTGACAGTTGCGATTTGGAGGTGTTTTCAGAAAAACCGAGCGCCTCCGCAATTTCTTTGTGCCCATAGCGCTCAAATACAAACATATTAAAAACGGTGCGGTATCCTGCGGGAAGTTCGCAGATAAGCGCCATGATTTTGTCCGGCTCAATCATCAGGTATTCTTCCTCTGGATCGAACGCAGCTTCGTCATGCAAATCAATCCGGTCAATCAGAGGATCAATGTCCACAATTTTTTGTTCTTTAATTCGTCCGCGAATAAAATTCAAAGAGGCATTAACAATGATCCGTCTCATCCAGGCTTCCAGCGTTCCATTGGAACGAACCTGGAATTTGTGAATATTCTGGATGATCTTAATAAAGCCGTCATGCAGGATATCTTCGGCGTCTTCGCGGTTTCCGCAATATCGGTAACAGAGGCTCAGAAATTTAGGCGCAAAGGAATCATATAACGCTTCAATGGCGCCCGGATCTCTCGCGATTGCTTTATTAATGAGTGTTTCCTCCAATTGATTTTCCTGAGATTACGACCTGATTGGTTGTGAAGCCCTTTCCACCATTAATATAACACAGTTGTTAAAAATGGTTGCCTTGTTTGGGAAAAAAAAGAGGCTGCCGGAAATATTCTGACAGCCTCTCCTTTGCAAGTAGTTGAAAGTTAGTCTCTGATACGCATTTTATAAAATGAACGGTAAACAAAATATAAGGCAACGGCAAAAAATGCAAGTCCGATGTAATGAGCAATTGGTCGGAAATGAACCGATAAGGCGATTTCCATGGCGAGTAATCCGAATAAGGTAGTGAACTTGATAATCGGATTCAATGCAACAGAGGATGTGTCTTTGAAAGGGTCGCCAACTGTATCGCCAACAACTGAAGCGGCATGTAGTTCGGTTCCTTTTTCTTTCATGTCAACTTCAATCACTTTTTTTGCATTATCCCAGGCGCCGCCGGCATTTGCCATAAAAATTGCCTGGTACAAGCCGAAGAAGGCAATAGAAATTAGGTAACTTACAAAAAGTGAAACAGGCAGGGCAAGTTTCAATATTTCATTTTTATCAGTTATTAATTCAGTCAAACCGGTAGGAGAGGATAGAAATGCAAATGCCAGCGCAAATGAGAAGATAGCGATGAAGATATTCAACATGCCTTTTTGTGCGTATTTTGTGCATATTTTAACCACCTCCTTTGATTTGGCGGTGTCGGCTTTTTTAGGCGCGTTGGGGTCGAGGTTAATGTTGTTTTTGATATAAGCCACGGCGCGACTTGCGCCGGTTGTCACCGCTTGAATGGAAGCTCCGCTGAACCAATAAATGACTGCTCCGCCCAGCAAAAATCCAAGAATCGTGTAAGGGTTTAGCAGGTTCAAAATCTGTTCCGGCTCAATGCCGAGTGATTTTTTTATAACGAGGATCAGTGAAAAAATCATCGTAGTAGCTCCTACTACTGCCGTTCCAATCAGTACCGGTTTGGCGGTTGCCTTGAAAGTATTTCCTGCGCCATCATTGGCTTCAAGATAGTGTTTCGATTTTTCAAAGTCGGGTTTAAAGCCAAAATCCTTTTGAATTTCAGCAGTTATACCAGGAATCTCTTCAATCAATGATAATTCATATATTGATTGGGCATTGTCGGTGACAGGTCCGTAACTGTCAACAGCGATAGTTACAGGTCCCATACCAAGCATACCAAAAGCCACCAGTCCGAAAGCGAAAATAGATGGATAAACCATGAAGTCAAGTGAAATATATGCGCTGGCAAAATAGGCTATGAACATGAGAAGGAAAAATACCATACCCTGCCAGAAGGCGCTGAAATTGCCGGCAACAAGCCCTGAAAGGATGTTAAGTGAAGCGCCGCCTTCCTGCGATGCAACAACCACTTCCTTTACATGAGTAGATTTGGGACTGGTGAAAAGTTTCGTAAACTCTGGAATCAAAGCTGCGCCAAGGGTTCCGGCGCTAATGATTACTGACAGGATAATCCAGAGGTTGTTTGGAAGATCTTTGATTGTAAAATAGCTAATGGCGAAAGTAACGATTATAGATAAAATTGAAGTAATCCAGACGAGGGAAGTTAACGGTTTCTCGAAATCAAGATCGTCAACATTACTGTATTTTGCTTTGCTGATGGCGCCATTGATCCAGAAGGCAACAATGGAGGTGATAATCATAAAAATTCTCATCACAAAAATCCACGACAGCAACTGAATCTGATCTGCGGTATTGGAAACTGCAAGCACGATAAATGAAATCAAGGCAACGCCGGTAACGCCGTAGGTTTCAAAACCGTCGGCGGTGGGACCAACGCTGTCGCCGGCATTATCGCCAACACAGTCGGCAATGGTTCCGGGGTTTCTGGGGTCGTCTTCGCCAATTTTGAAGATGACTTTCATCAGGTCGGAGCCGATATCGGCTATTTTAGTAAAAATACCGCCTGCAATTCTCAGAGCCGAAGCGCCGAGCGATTCGCCAATGGCAAAGCCTATAAAGCTGGCGCCGGCATATTCGCCGGGAACGAACATCAGAATGATCAACATCATAATAAGTTCCAGCGAAATAAGCACCACGCCAATACTCATCCCTGCATTCAATGGAATATTCAATAACTTGATTGGTTTCCTTTCCAGCGATGCAAATGCCATTCGCGCATTTGCCAGCGTATTCATCCTGATACCGAACCAGGCGACACTGTATGATCCGAGGATTCCGATTACCGTCCAACCCAGAATCATCAGCACGCCGCCGATTCCAAAATTTGCATCTGAGAGCCATCCAAAATAAAAGGCAACTGCGGAACCGATAAAAATGAACAGGATCACCAGAAATTTACCCTGTTGAACGAGGTAAGTTTTTGCAGTTTCAAAAATGACCTGAGCCACATCGAGCATTGATTTATGGGCGCGGATTTTTTTAACATTAAGAAACTGGTACAATCCAAAAAGGAACCCGGTAAGGGTAATTAAAAATCCCCAGTAAAGGATTTTTTGATCTTTAATGCCTGACGGAATCACCAGGTTTGCTTCGCTTGCCCATGTAAATAAGGGTAGCAGGAAGACTGTTAAAATGGTTAAGGCTCGTTTCATATACACGTATTTAGTTATTTTGTTGGACAAAAATAGCAAATATTCTTATAAAACCAACTTTCACATGATTTCATTCATAAAGAAATGGTGAAACAAATGTTATACTTTTGGCTATTACGCTAAATTCTCGTAGGTTTGTATGGCAGAAAAATGGTACTGGTTACATGGAAAAAATAAGCTTGGATATCATCGGCATGTCCTACAGTCAATCGCAAAGTGGAGCGTATGCGCTCATTCTGGGTGAACGTAACGGGCGTCGCAGGTTGCCGATCATTATCGGAGGTTTTGAAGCTCAGGCGATTGCGATTGAACTTGAAAAAATCAGAACGCCACGTCCTCTGACCCACGATCTGTTTAAGAGTTTTGCCAATGCCTATCAGATTGAAGTTACAGAGGTGATAATCAATAAATTCAGTGAAGGGGTTTTTTATGCTCAATTAAAATGCTCTGATGGACAAATTGATCGTGAAATTGATTCGCGGACTTCAGATGCAATTGCGCTGGCGCTTCGTTTTAATTGTCCGGTTTATACTTATGAAAATATTTTATCCTCAGCGGGAATACTAATGGACGAGGATTCTGATGTTACAAAACCTGATGAAAATCATGAAATTCCCTCCGACCCCGAACAAACCTCACTTTCGCATACATCCACTTCCGATTTGAAAGACGCGCTATGGAACGCCATAGAAAATGAAGAATATGAAAAGGCGTCAAAAATCCGGGATGAATTGAAAAAACGGAAGTAATTCCTCGAAATCCGAATAAATCATAAAATCATTTGAAAATTATGAATATAAAAGTTCGTTTGATCCTTCTTAATTTTTTACAGTTTTTTATCTGGGGATCATGGTTGTTGACTATTGGCGCCTATTGGTTTCAAACTAAAAATTGGTCTGGATCTGAATTTGGCGCCATCTTTTCCACTATGGGTATTGCCTCGTTGTTTATGCCCGCAATTGCGGGCATAATTGCCGACAGGTGGATCAATGCCGAGAAACTCTATGGTTTTTTTCATATTGCAGGCGCTCTGGCGCTTTTTATAGTGCCTGCAATCAATAGTCCATCGGCAATGTTCTGGATTATGCTCCTGAATATGTGTTTCTATATGCCAACCATCTCGCTTGCAATAACCGTTAATTACTCCGCATTAAAAAGCAAAGGACTGAATATTGTTAAAGATTATCCGCCCGTAAGGGTTTGGGGAACAATTGGATTTATTGTCGCTCTCTGGATAATCAGCCTTACCAAACTCGAAAAATCTGCCGCACAGTTTTATGTAGCTTCTGCCGCGTCGCTGTTTCTTGGATTATATGCTTTCACAATGCCAAAATGTCCTCCACTTGGTTCTGTGAAGAACAAATCTTTCGTCAGCGCTTTAGGTCTCAATGCATTTGCCATGTTCAAAAACGTAAAGATGGCGCTCTTCTTTATTTTTGCCATGTTGCTGGGCGCTTCACTCCAATTGACCAATGCTTACGGGGATACTTTTCTGCATGACTTTGCTAAACTTCCTGAATACAAGGATCTCATTGCTGTGAAATTTCCGGCGATTATCATGTCCATTTCCCAGATTTCGGAAACCCTTTTTATTCTTACGATTCCATTTTTCCTGAGAAGATTCGGTATAAAAAAGGTGATGCTTTTCAGTATGATTGCCTGGATTTTGCGTTTCGGACTCTTTGCCTATGGAGATCCTGCCGCCGGACTGTGGATGATAATACTCTCGTGTATTATATATGGTATGGCATTCGATTTCTTTAATATATCCGGATCCATTTTCGTCGAAACCCAGAGTGAACCCGGAATCAGGGCGAGCGCACAGGGACTTTTTATGATGATGACCAATGGTTTTGGAGCTTTCTTCGGTAGCTGGATCAGCGGTATGGTGATTGACACATTTTTTAAGATCAGCGATAATCCCGGCGTAATAATGTTCAACTGGAAAGGAATCTGGCTGGCATTTGCCGGATATTCTCTCGTTGTTACCATTTTATTCGCCTTCCTATTTCGCCACAAGCACGACCCAAAAATATTTACTTCAGGCACTTTAACTTCCAGCTAATACTGAAGGCAATTTCAAATTTTCGCTATTTCCTATTTCGTTATTTATAATGCGCCAATACCTCTCCCTCCTCAACCACGTCCTGAATAACGAAACACAAAAAACCGACCGCACAGGAACCGGGACTATCAGTGTTTTTGGGTATCAGATGCGCTTCAACCTGCATGATGGCTTTCCTCTTCTCACAACCAAAAAACTTCATCTCCGGTCAATACTTCATGAACTGCTATGGTTTCTCCAGGGTTCCACAAATACAAAATACCTCACTGAAAACAAGGTATCCATCTGGAATGAATGGGCTGATCCGGAGGGAAATCTTGGTCCGGTTTATGGATATCAGTGGCGTTCATGGCCAAAAGCCGATGGAACTCATATAGATCAGATTAATCAGGTAATCAGTTCAATAAAATCTAATCCCGATTCAAGGCGGCATATCGTAAGCGCCTGGAATGTGAGTGACCTCGATAATATGGCTTTACCTCCCTGTCACCTGCTTTTTCAGTTTTATGTGGCTAATGGCGAACTGTCATGTCAGATGTATCAACGAAGTTGCGATATTTTTTTGGGAGTTCCTTTTAACATTGCCTCATATGCTCTCCTGACCATGATGGTTGCTCAGGTAACCGGACTAAAACCGGGAGAATTTATTCACACGCTTGGCGATGCGCACATTTACCTCAATCATCTGGAGCAGGTCAAACTACAACTTACCAGAAGTCCCTTTCCTCTGCCATCATTGAAGATTAATCCGCTGGTTAAAAACATTGATGATTTCCGGTTTGAGGACTTTGAACTCAAAGACTACGAGGCACACCCGCATATTAAGGGAGAAATTGCTGTTTAAAATAAATCAGTATCAGATTGCCTACCCAAATTGTCAAAGTAAATTTTACTCTACGACATATAGCTGCTCTATGTTTCTCAACCATACACATTTCGTTCCTGTCTTTTTATAACATAACTTCCTCTTTTCCCCCTCGGATTTTGATCTTGGACCCTGGCTCTTGGAAATTTTTAAAATGTGCGGTTTTATTCCGTTTTGAGTATAGCTTAAATTTTCTCCTCCGGAATAATAATCCAGGCGATAAGATATGCCAGAAAACCAATTCCTGCGGCGAAAAAGCCCACTGCCCAGGCGACGCGAATCAATACCGGGTCAACGTTGAAATAATTGCCGATGCCGGCGCAAACACCGCCAAGTACACGGTCTTTTGGGGATCTGCATAATCTTTTAATATTTGAAGTTGTCATAGCGTTAACGTTTAATCAATTAGATGCAACAGCGAGTTCAAAGTTACAAAAATAGTTACATTCGTAAATGTGGGTTAAAAAGCATTTGTCACTAGTGTCTATTAAATAATGTTAAAATTAATCGTATATGCCTTATAATCAAA
>JBAXRP010000201.1:0-8357 GCA_037131145.1 Bacteroidota bacterium | reverse complement strand
CAGGTTTCAGGTTTCAGGTTTCAGGTTTCAGGTTTCAGGTTCCAGGTTCCAGGTTCGATTTTATCGAGGTTTGAAGATAAATCCACTTAACCAACTGATACTTTTTTATCTTTGAAAATCACTTTTCTGATAATGTCAGGACGCCGTTGAAATAATCATGAAACAAACCTTTACAGAATGAGAAAATCCGTATCAGCAATTATCACAGCGGCAGGATCGTCGGGCAGAATGGGCTCGGCAAAAGCATTGCTGCGTCATGCAAGCGGGAGCAGCTTTGCCCGATATTTGCTGAACTGTTTCGGACTTTACGGATGCAACCCGGTGATTCTGGTGGTAAGCGAAGAACTTGATGTCCCTGAACTCAGATCAGGGTCGCACCAGCTTGCAGTGAACCATCACCCCGAGCTCGGACGGTCGCATTCCATCCACATCGGACTTCAATATGTACCTGAAGGTTCAGCCTGTTTCATCCACAATGTTGATAATCCATTTTTATCGCCTGAACTTCTTGATGAACTTATCAGAAAATCGCACCCCGATTCCTACACCGTTCCGGTATATCAGAAACACGGTGGACATCCCATCCTGCCCGGCAGTGGTGTTGTTGATTTTATGCGCAACCTGGATCAGATTACCGATTTCAGGGAATTGTTGAATGGCTTTACCCGAATCGAGATACCATGGCGCGATAAGCAGATTTTGTGGAATGTAAATACACCCGAAGATTATGAGAATTATCTTCAATTTGATCAACCATAGCCGCCATTTTTTACGACAAACGTGATTAATTGTGACATTCTGGAGGATGACGCACAGAGGTAGTCAACAGCGGGCATCGGGTTGCAAAAATCCTTAGTTTTGCAGGCGAATTGATAATGTTCAATGCATAAGGTAAAAACCATTGTTTTCCTTGTTGTACTTGCCGCCCTCGCACTCCCGGTTTTTCAGTTGCGGTATTCCATTTTCAGCGAATGGCTGCTGAAGGGTTATGAGCTTCCGTCAGCCCCGCCGGAGTTGAAATATTTTACCTGGCAACGCTGGTTCTCTCAGGATTTTCAACAGGTTTTTATTACCCGGCTGAATGAGCATACCGGTTTCCGGAATACCCTTATCAGAATCCGAAATCAATACGATTATACTTTTTTTGGAATTACGCATGCCGAGGGTTTTCTCGAAGGAAAGGATCGTTATTTTTTTGAGGAGGATTATATTCACGAATACACCGGAAAATATTTCATCGGAACAAAGGCGATTGATAAAAAGCTGTCGCGTCTCAAAAATGTGATGGACAGCCTTGCCTCTTACAACATTCCTTTAATCCTTGTTTTTGAATCGGGGAAGGGGAGCTTTTATCCTGAATATATTCCCGACAGGTTCCATGCTGAAAAACGCACGAAGTCAAATTATGATTATTTCGTTGAACGATCAACTGAAATAGGACTGCCTTTTCTCGATATAAACCACTATTTCCTCGGAATGAAGGACACGTCGAAATATCCGCTATTTCCGAAGTATGGCATGCACTGGAGTTTGTTTGGAGTTCGCCTCGTTGCCGATACCTTATCGAAACTGATCGCCGGCGCTACAGGCAGGACAATGCCAAACTTTAGAGTTCATCATTTGCACCAATCCGACAAGTCGCTGGGATTTGATTACGACATCGGCGAAATGCTAAATCTTATATTTCCGCTTAAACCTACGCCCGGCGCTTATCCAATTGTTTCAATGGGTTCAATCCCGAATGGAAAACTGTCGGCGCTTGTTGTTGCCGACAGCTATTACATCATGCTTGTTGAGTCTTATGGAAAAAAGATGTTTGGCAAACAGGATTTCTGGTATTATAACAGCAGCGTTTACCCGCATCAAAATGAAATTCCTCCGGTGAAGGTAGATAAAACCGGCTTGAGGGAGCAATTGAAGCAACATGATGTAATTCTCCTGATGGTTTCGGAGACCAACCTGCACTGCGGTTTCTGGGGTTTTGCAGATGAGGCTTACAGCGCATTCCACCCCGAAATAAAGGATTCACAATTGGAGGGCATTGAAAACAGCATCCGGATTGACCGGGAGTGGTTCCGGTTTATGGTCAGGAAATCAGAGGAACAGAAGAAACCTCTGGATGAGGTAATCCGCAGCGACGCCGAATACGCTTTTCTTTCAAATTATCAAAACCTCGAGGGAAAAGGATATCAGGATACAATTCAGTTTTTCAAACTGAATTTAAGCTATAACCCCGAATGGGTGGCGAGGATGACCAAAAGGGCATTACAACTGAATATTCCGGTTGATTCCGTGATGGTGCGCGAAGCAGTTGATTCTTACAATCAATCGAAAAAGAAACAGTAAATTTGTAGATTATCAAACAGATTGAATTTTAAAAGTATAGCCCACTCGGAAAAGTCAAAAAAATAAATAAACTGCTATTTGGCATATCATCCTACATTGTACCCCTCCCCCAACCCCTCCCCAAAAAGGGAGGGGAGGGGTGTTCTAATCGGCATAATATCATGATTAACAGATATATGGCATATTAGCACAAACCTCCCCCTTCCCTTTTTGGGGAAGGGGGTCAGGGGGTCAGGGGGGAAGGGGTTTAATGGTTGGAGTAAGTTAAACAATCCGTTGATTAAGAAAATTTGAAAACCATTTTTTCCATAGGAACACTAATACTGTTGTTGATACTCTCTTCATGTAAAAAGAATGAAGGGATGATTATTCCAAAGGATGGGTATGATGTTTTTTTAGTAATCGGACAGTCAAACACACATCAAGGTGTTGGATATAATTTTTTGCTTGACGCTCCGAATGAAAATATCAAACAGCTCGGACGGTTTGGCGACAATAACATGAAAATAATCGCCGCACGCGAACCATTGGATCATTTTACCAAAATATCAGATAAAATTGGATTTGCGATGACTTTTGCCAAGGCATACAAAAATCAATTTCTAACTACAGACAAACATATTCTGATAATCCCGGGCGGAATGGGGGCGACAGGATTCATTTCAAATTATTGGAATAAGGGCGATACTTTGTATAATGACGCCGTAATGCGCGCCAACTTTGTTTTGAAGAACTTTAAAAGTAAGCTGATTGCAATCTTGTGGCATCAGGGAGAAAGTGACATTGGAAATTTAGATTACCAACAAAACCTCGATTCAATGATTATTAATATAAGAAAAGATATTAAAGGCGGCGGTAGCGTCCCATTCGTCTTAGGCGGAATGGTTCCATATTGGATTCAAAAAAATCCGGACAGGATAATCATCAACAATATCATTGAAAACACAGTAAACAGAATTCAAAAAACAGGGTATGCAAATCCTGAAGTTCCCTTTAAAATTGAAAAATCAAATAATGATTTCGATTCAAACCATTTTGATGCAAATGGACTCAGACAAATGGGACGAAGGTATTTTTCGGAATTTGTCAGATTATCATAGAAATTAGCAGGTAGTCAAATAACAGGGTAATGATTAAATAAGAAATGTGATGATAAGAAATGTCGGATTGTTAGTATTGTTGGCGCTTTTTGTTCAAATCGGAGCAAAAGCGCAGGATCTGCCCTACCAGAAAGGGTTGGAACCGGTTTCCCTTACCCCGCAGGAGTTGTTTGTTCTGTCGAACATCCCATTGCTTAAACTTCCCGAATCCTATAAAGGTCTTGACGCGCCACTTCTGCCTTCAGCAGTGGACAACTCCGCGCAACCTTATTTCCGACCCATCACATGGCAGTCGGGGTATGAATGTGGACAATCTGCCGGCATTGCCTTCAACTTTACTTATGAAATTGATCGTTTGCGCGGAGTTCCTGCCAGCGTTGCCGCAAATCAATATCCCACCCATTTTACCTGGGATTTCCTGAATAACGCCAATAATTACCAGGGAGCCAGTTTTTTCGATTCATGGGAAATCACCAGAACCTGCGGCAATATGAATGTTGCAGATTATGGCGGCGCACTTAATACCGGCGGATATACCCGCTGGATTTCGGGATACGATAAATATTACAATGGAATGCAGAACCGCATCAATGGAGTAAAGGCAATCAGGGTTGATACGCCGGAAGGTCTTCTTACCCTGAAATACTGGCTGTTTGACCATCTCGAAGGATCGCAGGTGGGTGGTGTGGGAAATATCTATGCGCAGTACTTCAGCCCTCCCGTGGCAACGCTTCCTGCCGGAACTCCAGAAGCCGGAAAATATGTGCAAACCGCCTGGGGCGGCAGTCCTTCGCATGGTTGGACGATCTGCGGATACAATGATTCCATCCGGTACGATTTTAACGGGGATGGACAGTTTACAAACAATATTGACATCAATAACGACGGCGTTGTTGATATGCGCGACTGGGAGATTGGCGGTTTGAAGTTTGCCAACGGCTATGCCGGAAATGGTTGGTGCAACCAGGGCTTTTGCTATACAATGTATAAAAACCTCGCCGACAAAATTGGCTACGGTGGAATCTGGAACCATACCATTTATGTTGTCGAGGCGAAATCTGCCTGTTCTCCGAAACTTACAATGAAGGTTACACTGAAACATACTTCCAGGAATAAACTGAAGGTTACCGCCGGCGTTAATTCCGACATCACCGCAACCATCCCGTCATATATCCTTGAATTTCCAATATTCAATTACCAGGGCGGCGACCTCTTCATGCAGGGTGGAACTACCGAAGCCGATAAAACCATAGAATTCGGACTCGACCTCGCGCCAGTGATAAACCAGATTCCAGGAAGCCAACAGGCTAAGTTTTTTTTACAGGTTCAAGAATTAGACCCGTCGGGTGTTGCGAATGGCGAAATCGTGAGCTGGTCGCTTATTGATTATACCGGCGCAACCCCTGTCACTGCTACTTATCCGGGCTCAAACACTCCGATTCAGAATAATACAATTACCCGGCTTAGTCAGAATTATACCCTGTATATCACAAAGCCAACTATTACCAACGCAACGCTCCCGCCTGCGATGTTGTATCAGCCATACAACGCCACTCTCGCCGCCTCCGGGGGAACTCCTCCTTACCGTTGGGACGCGAAACTTGAATATCCAGAAATCAACAATCCATCCCCCTTCCCTACCGTAACGTCCCAACAGCTCGTAATGACCAATAACAATACAGGCTACACAATCAAAGAGCTCGGTTTCGACTTTCCGTTTTACAAAAAGATGATCAACAAACTTTACATCTATGCCGACGGCTATATCCTGTTTGACGATCAGCCTTATACCTATCCCTATTTGATTGATAAGAATCTCCTGTTCAGGCAAACCGGCATTATTTCGCCATTTATGTGCGACCTCACAATTTATCCCTCGTCGGGACAGGGAATTTGGTACGAAGGAAATTCCAACTATGCCATCTTCCGCTGGAAAGCCTCAATTAATAACATGCAAGGTAGCACAAACCTCAATTTTGCCGTAAAATTATATGCGAACGGAACCATCGAATATTACTACGGCGATATGATCTATCCGTTTGGCACAGAATGGACCGGCGGATTTTCATCCGGAGATAACAGGAATTTCCAGTATTCGAACTTAAATAACGCCCCGTCAGTTACTGCAAATACACTCGATAAGTTCATCTCATGCGGATTTCCCCCGGAAATGGAAATCACCGAAGACGGACATTTTACCGGAACCCCAACCCATTCGTATCAAAACCTTCCGGTTAAGTTTCAGGTGACAGACAACAACAACATCTCCAACACAAAAACACTGATGTTCAATTCGTTTGGGTTGCTTATTACCCAAACTATTACCTCCGGGAGCGACAGCCTGATTGAATTTGGTGAAGCTGCTCATATCACGCTTAATCTGAATAACATTGGAACGCAGTCCTTCCACCAGCTTGCCTTTTCAGTTACTGTTGCCGATCCCTTTATAACTCTTACCGACAGCGCCGAAACCGTACCATTAATAGCCGGCGGGCAAACGCTAACCCTTACCAATGCCTTCTCGTTCAATGTTTCGCCAAATATCCCGGATAATCATCCGTTCACCATCACTTTACATGTTCAGTCGCAGGAACAAGGTTTTCAGCGATTACTCGACCTGGTTGCACACGCTCCGGTTTTCAAGGTTACAGAAACCCGACTTGCCGATGGCGATAACGGTATGCTTGATCCCGGAGAAACTGCCGATTTATTGGTTACTTACAAAAATACCGGCAGCGCTAAAGTGAGCGGCATCGGGTTTGAACTTGTTTCAGTTGACACAAACCTGATTGTAAATTCCTCCTCCGCTTCAGTTAATCTGTTAAAACCCGACTCTTCCTGTGTGCTTACCTTTAGTGTTACCGGCGGGAGCTCTGCATCGTTTGAATATCTTTATCGCCTGAATAATTCGATAACTGCCAATAATAATTTCTCAGGCAACGACTCGCTTTATCTGTTTTCGGGAGTGATTGTGGAAGATTTTGAAATCGGAAACTTTGAAAAATTTCCCTGGCTTACAGCGGGGCAGGCTCCGTGGCTAATAGAACCCAGCGTTAAATACGAAGGGAATTTCAGCGCAAGATCGGGGTGGCTGGGCGATGACCAGGAAAGCAAACTCTATATGAACGTGAATGTACTTGCCGAAGGTCCTGTTTCTTTTTACAAATATGTCTCCTGCGAGCATGATCCGAGTGGCAATAATGACTATGATTATCTCGCCTTTTTTATTGACAATTACGAAATGGCGCGCTGGGATGGCGAAATTGTATGGAGCAAGGAAACTTTCTGGGTTTCGACAGGATACCATACACTTTCGTGGGTTTACCATAAGGATTACTCTGTTTCAGCGGGATGGGATGGCTGCCTCGTTGACTTCATCACTTTTCCGATTATCGAAGGCGCTGTTCCGTCAATTTCAGTAACGCCGTCATCGTTTGAAGAGACTCTCTATCCAGGGCAGTCGGTGACAAAACCGCTTTCAGTGACCAACCTGGGCGGAGGAATCCTCGATTTTTCGGTTATTGTAATTGATACAGCAGCAAATAAAAAAGATATTGTCACTGATAACCTCACGGGATCGTACATGACCTGCGGAGTTGAAGAATTTACTCCCGGACAGACAATCAACTGGGTGTTAACGGTTAAAAATCTAAGCCCGGATAATGAATCTATCAAACATATAAAAATTGATTTTCCGCCAGGCGTTACTATAAACACAGCGACTAATTTTTCGGGCGGTTCTCTCGGAGAATTGGTTTTTACCGGCTTTCCCGGAAATGGAGCCTCTCTTAACTGGCATGGCGCAACCATAGGCGGAATGGGTGTTTTGAAACCCGGCGAAACAGCCTTTGCCACAGTTACCGGCGTCATCGGCGAATCGTTTATGAACGATGTTTTCATGGTTTACGATCTCAGAGGCGACAGCGTAGGGGCGTCTCCAAATCATCTGGCGAACCATATTAAAGTGAAAAATAACGGACTCGCCAATACCTGGGTTTCGCTTGTAAACGCTACCGGCAGTTTGATGAATAATCAAACGGAAATGGTTTCGGTAACCATCAACGCAACCGGATTGTCACCCAACCTTTACCGGTGTAACCTGATAGTGCGCGATTTGTACAATAATAAAGTAGTTGTCCCGGTTACGCTCCATGTTCCTTTTCCGGTTGGAATGGCTGATCGGCTACCCGCAGCAGACAGGCTTTCGGGTAACTTTCCGAATCCGTTTTCCGACGCCACACAGATCGAATTTTATCTGAATAACTCATCGTTAGTGAGTCTTGAGATTTTTTCACAACAGGGAATTTCCGTCAGAAAGTGGAAACCTGAAGTTTATACTTCCGGTCGTCACACGGTTAACTGGGATGGAACTGATTCGATTGGAAACAAGGTATCGCCGGGAATTTATATCTGCCGCCTTAGAACCAACAATTTCAATGGTTCGTGTAAAATGATAGTGATTCGTTAGCGGCAAGTGTAAAAAGACAGACGACAGAACCTTAAATAGAAAGTAAACCATTGTGAAAGGACAGAAAAACGAAACAACAATATCTCGTTGGCGTACTAGTGAAATTCAACCATCAATGGATAATCTTGTGGCGATAGCAAAGCTTTTAGGAGTTGATGTTAGAGAATTAATTAACTCCACAAAAAACACAAAGTAATTATGCAAGTAGAAATAAACGGAAGTAAAATAAAAGCTCCTCTAAAAGGTAAAGACGTTTGGTTGGCGCTGACGCCTGAAGAGAAGGTGAGACAAGAATATATCTGCCGACTTGTAAATCATTATGGTTATAGTCTTGACCAAATGCATCAAGAAGTAACTGTTGCCGAAGGCAACAAAAGAGGTACTGGCAGAGCCAGCGCTGATATTGCTGTTTGGAAAAGCAGAGAGGAAGTTTGGAAGAAAGC
>JBAXRP010000200.1:0-8502 GCA_037131145.1 Bacteroidota bacterium | reverse complement strand
TAAAGGCGAGGCATCGAATCCATTGGCCACTGCAATACAGTGTTTCGCGCCAATAAAGCTGGAATATGACTTCTCAAATTCCCTTACTTCGGCGCCAAGTAAATACTGTCCCGAACGGATAACCCTTTGCGCCGCAAGTTCTAACTCCCGATCGAATGAAGCGTTGATTGCTTCAAGGTCTAAAAACTTAATCATGGTTTGTTAATATTTCAATTTCTGCATCTGTTAATCTTCGAATAATCTTAGCCGGGGAGCCGCCAATCACTGAATAATCGCTAAATGATTTGTTGACAAAACTATTTGCTCCAACAACGCAAAATTTTCCCAGCCTAACGCCGGGCATAATTACAACATTCGCGCCTATCCATGAGTGGTTGCCAATGAAAATTTCCCCTTTTATGATTGGAAATATCCTCTGCATCGGTGCGCTGGCATTTGGTCCGGAATCAGCCATAATATTCACATGCTGAGCAATACTTACGTGGTCGCCGATTGTTACCCTCGCATGATATCCATTGATCGTCGTGTTCATCCCGATATAGGAATCATTTTGAATTTCGAGCGGAAATTCGGCGCTTCCGAAAAGTGTGCATTGTTTTGCAATTTTAACATTATCGCCAATTACAACGTTGTTAAATGTTGCTGTAGGATCAATCTCTACGTTTGCGCCCAGAAAAATATTGGCAAATTTCATAAGCCTGTGTTTTGAATGAATGATTTAAAAACCTCAGCGCAATATTCCATCTCTTCCAGTGCGAGATTTTGATGAACGGGCAGAAAAAACGACTTTTCCCCGTAAAAAACACTGCATTGTACGCCGTGAGAATAAAAATGAATTTTCAGTTTTTTAAGCTCATTTTCCGGCATGGCGCTTCTGAATAAAAAAACGCCGGGAACGATCCCGGGTTTTAATTCAAAACGCGTATCAACCCCAAAGGGCTGAAGAATTTTTTCCAGAAAGCGATGGTTGTTTATCCGTTTTTCAATGATTTCATCTTTCATCGAAATATGAAAAGAAAGAACATTTTTAAGGTATCGGATGTAAAGGTCATCACAAATATAATCGGCGGGTACAGAAATGCTGTTCTTTGCTACTAATAGCCCGCCAGTTTGAACCGGAAAGATTTTCGGGAAACTAAAGACTACAAAATCACCCACGGTTCCTGTCACCCCTTTTTGATCCATTGAAAAAAACGAATGGGCGCAATCTTCAATAATGGGCAGATTGTATTTCCTCAGATCTGCAATTTCTTCGAAAGGAAAGCCAAACTCGTGATTGACCAGAATAACGCTGGTGTTTTTATCAATTTTTCGTGACCAGCCACAAACTTTTTCAATTTCGTCAGTCACACAATGACTGATGTAGAAATTCCCGGAAGTAGTAAGAATGGCGACCACATCTTCCCTGCTTAAATTCAGTTGATGAAGCGCCAGACCAATGGCGGTTCGACCATTTATGGTGTAGTAAAAGCTATTGGGAGAAAACCTGCTCTGGAAATACTGGTCAATGACGTCCGAATCAGGTAACGACCGATTCAGTATAAAATCGTCGTTTGTGAACGGACATATTTTTATATCCGGCAATAATTCGGCGGATGGATTAATCACAAATCTATTAACAACCGCCGCTTTCACAGATTATACTGATAAATCTCGTAAAGTGTGCCTCTCCCGCCAAATCCTTCCTTTTGAAAAATTAAACTTTCGTTTAAAAATTCACCCAGACCTACTGTTGAACTGCCAAAGTCAAAAACAGGGAAATCAATATATACTTCGTTGATCAGTTTATCGAACAGCAGGTCAAGCGCGCCGGTTTGTTTTCCCGGCGCATTGGCTGAAATGTATTGCACATGCACAACCTGTTGCATGATGTACATTACGCAACCTGCAACAGTTTCGCTGCCATGCATTGCAACGTGGAACCTTATGTTTTCGGGAAAAAGTTTTTGCAAACGCGATATTTCATCAACTGTATGGGCAGGTTTTGTTTTATGACGATTTTGAAGGGTATTTTCAAGAATCGTCCAGAACTCATGGAAATCATCTCCGGTTTCGATTCTGATCCCTGCCTGTTTGCTTTTTCTGATCCCGCTTTTTCTTGATTCAGTAAATTGAATTTTCTGACGCTGAAAAATAGAAGAAGATAAATTGCAACCGATCTTCACGGCTCCCAATTTATAAAGGGCATAAATGTCTTCCTGCATGGGGAATTTTTGATAGATAGGCGGCAGTGGTTTATAAATTACCTTTTGAATTCCGTCTGCGCCCAATCTGTCATTTAAAAGATTAAAGATATGAAGGACTTCTGCAGCAGTTACTGCCGCTGATAAAACCAAGCCGCCATATGTCAGTCCCTGATGGGAGAAAAAAGTGGAGCCAACGCGGTTTCCCGGTAAAACTCCGTGTAGTTTGCCTTTGCGGTAAATAAGAAATGAATGATCGGAAAACCGGTCGGCATGGTAATCCATGTATTTCCGCAGGAACAGGAAAGTGTCGGCGCGGGAGCGGAGAAGGAACTCATCCCAAATATCAGAATCCGCGGCTTCGAACCTTTTTAATTCAATCATGGGCTTTTCCCTGGAAATCATGAAAATCCCTCATATAATCGTTTTCATCATATTTGTGCGACGCCAGAACCAAACAGATCGCTCCCGAAGAAAAATCGAGCAATTCCCGCCAAATCCAGGGCGTTACCAATAATCCGTAATCGGGGCGGTTCAATGTTACTATCTTCTGATTCTTTCCATCGTTCAAAAGCACGTTGAATGCGCCGCTTGCCGCAACTATCATTTGGGTCAGCTCTTTATGGGCGTGCCCGCCCCGCGATTCGCCGCCGGGAATATCGTACAGGTAATAAATCCGCCTGATATCAAAAGGCACGTTATTCCGACCTTCCAGAATTGTGATATTCCCTGCCCTGTTGTGGATTTTGTTCAAGGGCAGAATCACGCAATCGAAAACGCTACTTCGCGGCATTTTGTCTGAAAGTTAAAAAGTCGTCGAAATTCCTGATATAATCTTTTTCATCGAAATGAGTTGAACTTAGCACCAGCGCGAGGGAATTGGTGGAGAAATTCTGCATGCCGCGCCATAATCCGGCGGGAATGAAAAGTCCGTAGTAAGAGCGGTTGAGCGAAAATACCTGACATTTAACGCCGTCATGCACCTCAACTTCAAAGCTACCCGAAAGCGCCACTATAAATTCCTGCTGCTCCCTGAAAGCGTGACCGCCCCTTACCTGCCCGCCAGGAACATCATAGATCCAGTAAGTCCGGTTGATTTTGAACGGGATATGCCTCTCCTCCTCAATGAAGGAGAGGTTTCCACGAGGATCTTCAAGTTTTGGCAATTGGATTATTTCTGCTTCCATTGGCGCAATCTGACTGCTATTTATTTCTTATCTCCTGCTTCAGCCTGGAAATATGCCCTCTTCCCAGCGCCTTAACTTCGCATCCGAGTTTAAAATACTCCCTGATCTGGTCGTCAGTCAAAATGCCAAAAGCATCAATAACGGCAATTGGATTACCCGCCCATTTTACAATCTCCTCAGGATTGAGGTTCATATACTGAGAATGAGGAACGGCAAGGATAATAGCTTCAACGCCTTTCAGCGATTTTTCAAGGTCTTTTTCAACTACCGATTGCTTCAATCCTTCCTGGTTTCTGAAGAACCGTTTCCATGAACTGCCCGGAGATGGATAGGTATCCTGTTCTTCAAGTTCATACCAATGGTCAACATAAGGATCGTGAATTCGCAGCTCGGCGCTCATCTCAGTGAGTTTACGAACCACCAGCTCGCTTCCGCTGTAACGGGTATCGCCCACATCCTGGCGGTAACTGGCGCCGCAAATTAATACTTTTGACCCGGCAATGTACCTGCCCATATTCCTTAAAGCGTCGCGTGTAAGTTCGGCAACATGCAGGGCGCGGGTGTCGTTGATGTCAATGGCTGTGGGCGTGATCTTGAATATCTTTTCGCCGTCTTCAAATCCGAGGATATGCTCGTAAGCCCAGAAACCCAGTCCGCCATCCTTGGGTAAACAGTACCCGCCAATGCCGGGACCGGGAAAAATCATGTTGCTGTGGGTCGGACGCATTTTGATGGCATTGATAACCTTGATAAGGTCAACGCCATTACGCTCGGCAAACAGGCTCCATTCATTGAGGTAGGCGAGGATGGTAGCGCGGTATGAATTTTCGACGATCTTGGTGGTTTCCGATTCAATCGGACGATCCATTACGGTTAAGGGAAAATCTTTGGTATTGAGCACTTCGTGAAGGAATTTCTCAACTCTTCCCCTCGCAATTGATTCACATCCCGAGCAAACCCGCCAGAAGTCGCGGATGCTCGCCACATACTGCTTTCCGGGCATTACGCGTTCGAAACTGTGCGCTAACAATGGAATCTGATTAATCTCACGTTTCGCAAATTCTTTTTTCAGGATGGGCCACGCGACAAACTCAGTGGTTCCGGGAGCTACCGTTGTTTCAATCAGGACAAGACATTCGGGTTGAATTTTCTCGCCGATGGTTCGCATCGTATCTTCGAGAGCAGCCATATCGGCTTCGCCGCTTTTCATGTTGCCAAGCTCCTTTTTTGCAAAGTCGCATTGAACGTCAACCACAACGCAATCGGCAAATTTCAAACATTCGCTGTTGTAAGTTGCAACCAGACTTTTCTTCTGCGTAACGCAGCGGCTGATGAGAATGTCAACCTCAGGATCTTCGGCTTTAACGGGAGCTTCACCGCGGTTAATCATAGGAATTTTCCAGAATGATCGGGGAGAAGGTCTTTGACATCCAATAACAAATTTGGAATTGTTTCCTTTGTCATCTTTGGTATCGGCAACAATTGCAGCCATAACTGCGCCTACGAAACCAAGTCCCATAACGACCACGATCTCCTTTTTTTCTTTTCTCGCTATGTTAACAAGGTTTTCAATCCGGATCAGTTCGTTGTCGTAATCGGATTTTGCCGGCACAATAAATTTTTCCCCGGAGGGAGCAATAGAATAAATTTGGTCAGTTTTCATTTAGATTGATTTATATGAGTGATATAAGAGTTGCAGGTTTTCTGATTATTGATCTTCAAGATATCTTTTATAAACATGCTCAATGCCGCCTTCGAGGGAATATTTCGGTTTAAAGCCAAGTTTCTGTAATCTTGAAACATCGAGTAATTTCCGGTAAGTTCCATCGGGTTTGGTGTGGTCATAACTTATTTCGCCCTCAAAACCGATGATTTTTTTTATGACCTGAACCAGGTCGCTAATTGTTTGATCAATGCCAGTGCCTATATTCAGATAAGTTGTGATCTGCGTTTTGTCAATATTTATGAGGTCGTCAATGCTCACCTCTTCCATAACCTTGATACAGGCTGACGCCATGTCGTCGACATGCATGAATTCGCGGAAAACCTTGCCGGTTCCCCAGAGGGTTATGGAAGTTGGTAAGTTGGTAAGCTGGTAAGTTGGTAAGTTGGTAAGTTGGTAAGTTGGTAAGTTGACGAGGATTCCGTATTTTTTTATGATACTGGTTATTTCTTCATTGGTGGAATTACCATTAATTGATTCGATGGGGCGTTTGTTAATATCTTTTCGTATGGCTTGCCAGTTATCTGTTTCAAGGCAATGTGCAAGGTGTATTTTGCGAATGATAGCGGGCAGAACATGAGAGGTTTCGAGGTTGTAGTTGTCGTTGGGTCCGTAAAGGTTGGTTGGCATTACGGAGATGAAGTTACAGCCATACTGGCGGGTATAACTTTCGCACATTTTAATGCCGGCGATTTTGGCAATAGCATAAGGTTCATTTGTTGATTCAAGTAATCCGGTGAGGAGATATTCCTCCTTTAAAGGCTGAGGCGCATTTTTAGGATAGATGCAGGAACTGCCGAGAAAAAGCAGTTTTTTTACGCCGGTTAAATAGCTTTGATGGATGATATTATTCTGAATCTGCAGATTTTCATAAATAAACTGTGCCCGGTAAACATTGTTGGCATGGATTCCGCCAACTTTGGCGGCGGCAAGAATTACATATTCAGGCTGTTCTTTTTCAAAGAAATCTTCAACAGCCTGCTGCCTCGTAAGGTCAAGTTCTTCAAGGGTTCGTAGAACGAAATTCGAAAATCCCTGTGCAATAAGGTTTCTGTGGATTGCTGAACCAACCATTCCCAGATGACCGGCGATGTATATTTTGGCGTTTTTTTTCATGAGCAAATATGTTCTTTCTTTGTTATTCGAAATAATTCAGCGTGTTAAAACCGTTTTCCCTGAGGAATTTTTCTTTTTGCATCAACCGGTAATCGGCTTGTATCATATCTTTGATCAACGCGTCGAGAGTAAATTCAGGAATCCAGTTTAATTCGGTTCTTGCTTTGGCCGCATCCCCAATCAGCAGTTCCACCTCGGTTGGTCTGAAGTAGCGCGGGTCAACCGAAATCACCTCTTTGTTAACGAGGTGTGACAAGTCGCTATTCGTGGTTGCGGCAATAATTCCTTTTTCATTGGCGCCTTCGCCGCTAAACTCAACCTGAAGTCCAAGTTCAAGAAAAGCTTTCCTGATGAAATCCCTCACAGGAGTAGTAACTCCTGTTGCAATAACGAAATCATCGGGTTTATGATGCTGGAGAATCAACCACATTGCTTTGATATAATCCTTCGCATGTCCCCAGTCGCGTTGCGACGACAAGTTGCCCATGTAGAGTTTGTCCTGCAATCCCACAGCGATACGCGCAACCGCTCTTGTAATTTTTCTGGTGACAAAGGTTTCGCCTCTGATGGGAGATTCATGGTTGAAAAGTATTCCATTGCTTGCAAAAAGATTATAGGCTTCGCGGTAATTAACCGTTATCCAGTAGGCATAGAGTTTGGCAACTGCGTAAGGACTTCGGGGATAGAACGGAGTTTTTTCAGTCTGGGGAATTTCCTGAACCTTTCCGTACAATTCGGACGTGGAAGCCTGATATATTCTCGTTTTTTCAACCAGTCCAAGCAACCTTATGGCTTCAAGAATCCTCAATGTTCCGGTGCCATCGGCATTAGCTGTATATTCGGGAGTGTCGAAACTTACCATTACATGGCTCATGGCAGCGAGGTTGTAGATTTCATCCGGCTGGGTTTCCTGAATAATCCTGGTGATGTTGAGCGAGTCGGTAAGATCGCCGTAATGCAAAAACAGGTTTTGGTTTTGGGTGTGCGGATCCTGGTACAAATGGTCAATCCGGTCGGTGTTAAAAAGAGAACTTCTTCTCTTTATTCCATGAACCATATAGCCTTTCTTCAAAAGAAATTCTGCCAGGTATGCGCCATCCTGACCGGTGATACCGGTTATCAGGGCAGTTTTTGGATTTGTCATATTAAGTTTTTTTGGGTTTTTCAGGGTGTTGTTTTATTTGGATGGTTTTTCCAAATCAATAATGAGTGAGGGTTATTTTTAATAAAATGATGTTCTTCATCAGGAGGCAGTATTTTGGCAATGAGATCGCGTTTTAGCAATAGCGCCGATTTATTTGTCAGCGAAGTGAGGTAATCAAGATCAACATTTTCACCAAAGATAATTAATTCAAAGGGCGACAGGATCATTTTCGCATTTACCAAGCCTATAAGATATGCGGACTTGATGTCGCCCATGTTTTTTACCACTTTGTCAACAATAGTATCAATCCCTGTATGCTTACGCATTATACTGATTATATCGTTGAAAAGCGGGTGATTTTGATTTGCGCCGAACATTTTTTTATTTTTATCATCCCAACTTACTAAAAGTCCTGCCGCTTCGAACCTGTTTAGTTCAATTCTTATTGCATTTGTTGACTCTCCAAAGTCTTCTTCGAGTCCACGCAGATATGAACTGGCTTCAGGGTTAAGAAAGAACCGCAAAAGCAGCTTCATTCTGGTTTTATTGGTAATTAGCGTATCTAACACAGCGCATTGATTAGTCTAAAAAATGGTTAATAGCGTAGCTTCGCCCTTTGGGTCACAGTACCTTTAATTTTAAGTTGCTTATTATCAATTCCAAACATACAAATTATGGTTCTATATCGAGTAATAGGGGCGATATAGAAAGCGTCAAAACCTGGTTAAGGTGATCAATGCGAATGATCACCTTCTGCTTTCGGGCAATGGAGATGAGTTCGCCGCAAACGCCGGTAAGCGGTCCGGAATTGACCATCACTTTAACCCCCGGTTTGAAGGTATCGGGCAAACAATCAACATCAATTTTCGCTCCGGTTATTACTTTCAGAGTATTAATCTGACGCTCAGGAATTGACGCCGGTTTTCCCGAAAACCAAATATATCTTACAGCTCCATGTGTGTTAAGCACTTCGTAATAATCTTTAAAATTGACTTTAACGAAGCAGTAAGACCTGATCATCGGTTCTTCAACGAGTTTTTTCCTGTCGCTCCATTGGTGCAAAACCTTTCGCATCGGAACAAAAGCCTCAATTTCCTTTTCAATAAGAAGTTCCATTAACTTTTTTTCGTGACGTGAGCGGGTATAAAC
>JBAXRP010000199.1:0-8546 GCA_037131145.1 Bacteroidota bacterium | reverse complement strand
CCCTTCGGGATTCTGTTTCAAAAACAATCTTTTCAATCTATAATCATGTCATCCCATTGGGATTCTGTTGCAAATCCAATCTTTTCAATCTATAATCCTGTCATCCCTTCGGGATTCTGTTGCAAAGCCAATCTTTTCAATCTATAATCATGTCATCCCTACGGGATTCTGTTTCAAAAACAATCTTTTCAATCTATTATCATGTCATCCTTCCGGGATTCTGTTTCAAAAACAATCTTTTCAATCTATTATCATGTCATCCCTCCGGGATTTGCAACCAATCAACATTTTATCTAATCGACGTTTTTGCAAACCCCGAAGGGGTGAAATGATTATAGAAAGAATTGAAGCGCCCGTTTTAAACCCCGAAGGGGTGAAATTATTTTTCATAATACCTGATTCCAAACTTATTTACAACTTGATCTAAGCAGAAAAGCAGTGTGTTTATGTATTTGAAAACTGAACCATTTGGCTGATTTCCATCCCAGGAGGCGCTTTATGGTTTCAATCGCTTTTCCTCCAAGGACTGGAATTACCGGAGGTTGCCCCTGAGCTTTGCATTTTCGCCATGCTTCGCTGAATAATTCAGGGAACACGGGATACGCCTCAACTGCTACCTGCATATACTGGCTGGCAATGGCGCGCCGGAGCCGCGGATTATCTTCACGCTTCAAAACATAACTGCTTTTCAAATCAAGAGCCCGTAGCTTACTTCTAAGGTTTTCGGGCTTGTGCGCCTTTGAGGCGACATTGGAACCATACACAAATTTCCGGTAATAGTTCACGCCGTTGCACAGGCGGATTCCTTTGCCTGCAAGCATAACGCGAGTAAAAAATTCGCCATCCTGATCGAGAAGAATCGTTTCGTCCCATTCGCCGGCTTCTTTGATCAACGAAACAGGCGTGAGCCACGCGCTGGTTTGAACCATCCAGGGTAATCCGTCGGCGCCCCATAACCGGGCTAGAAATTCAGGAATATCCTCAGTATTGTAAAGAAAATGCGCTTCATCGGGAATAGGAACAGTAAATGGATCAACGCCATCGCGAAAATGAACAGTTGTGCATACGGCAAGATGGTCGGGGTACATCTCAAGCTCCCTTACCTGTTCGGCTATTTTGTCAGAGCTCAGCAAATCATCGGCGTCGAGAAACTGAATGTATTTGCCTTTGCTCCGATTAAGTCCGTTGTTTCGCGCACGACAGGCGCCGTCGTTTTTTTGAGAAATGAGGGATACTCTTTCCGATACATATTTCCCGGCTATAGCGAGTGTGTCATCAGCAGAGCCATCGTCGACAACAAAAATTTCGATGTTGGGATATGACTGGTTAAGCGCCGAAAGCAACGTGGCTTCAATATGCTTTGCAGCATTAAACGAAGGAATTACAATTGAAACCAGCGGCAGGTCGCTTTCAGCCATCGGGATGTATTTTTTTAATGGATTTTGCCGGGATCCCGGCAAAAATCTGTCCGGCAGGAACTGATTTGGTTACTACCGATCCTGCCGCAATTACTGCATTTTTTCCAATGGTAATTCCCGGAAGCAGCGTTACCCGCGCGCCAACCCAGGCGCCATCTTCAATTACGATAGTTCCGGTTTTAACTCCGCCTTTCCAGGCGGCAGCCGGGTTTGATTCGTAATCATGGTCATGTGTGTAAAAAATGCACGAAGGACCAACGGCAACCAGTTGTCCAATCACCACATCATCGCTGGTGTCAATAATTGTGTTGTCGCCAATGTTTGATCCCGCGCCCATGATGAATTTTCCATCGTACCCCGGCTCTCTTGGAAAAATATTGCAATAGCCCGATATGGAGCTGCCGTTGCCCATCACAACTTCCTTTCCGTTGCGAAGCACGGCATGAGTCAACGCCGAACATTTTTCGCCAAGTTTGATGATAGTATCTTTTCCGGCATGGATATTTGCCGAAGGATGAATACGCGATCCGTTTCCGATGATAATCTCGCTTCCCGTTGACAAACCAATGGTTGCGCGTTTCATTAGTTCAACATTGTCGCCGAGCGTGAGCCTGCCATTTCCTTCAATGATAACCGGGAAGTGAATCTTAATGCCGCGTCCCAGCGTAGCCTGCGATAACCGCAGGTTCCAGTAGAAGAAACGCCCGATCCGACTTGCGAGGAATTTAATGAACAAAAGTTTAATTCTGATGATGTTTCCAATTGTTTTCATGGGTCATTCAGGTTTCTTCATTGCCAATGTTAATAGTTGAAAATAGGAAAACGGCGTTAATTTTTTCATCTCCCTCATGGTTTTCCGGGAATGGTTTTTTCCAACGCCAAGGATATATCTTGCCTGGTTCCAATGAAGCTTCTTGAGAGCTCTTTGCCGGTCTGCCTCTGATAGAGGACATGAGGCGCTGACGATCATCTCTTCCGCGCACTGAAGATATTTGAATGGAACGGTAAAATCGGTGCGGTTATTCTGCATCTCCTGATCATCATGTTCGCGATACCATACAATGCCGTGAGGCATCAAAACTACGGGGTAACGGGCTGCAAGAATATGCCACATTTCGAAATCGCCCAGAAACCGGCGACCTGTAAAACCACCTACCGCATCAAAAGCATCTTTGCGAATTATCGCCGACAATGGAGCTTTATGAAACAGTTGCTGTTCGAAATAGTGGCGTTTGTAAGCCTCTTCAGGCGTGAGCAAAAATGGAAAAATACGGAATTTATCCTGTTGAAGCGAGCCAAGTCCAAAGCCTGCTTCAGGAAATTTTTCCATCCCGGCAACCAATACCTCCAATCCGGTGGGATAAATCATATCGTCGGCGTCCACGTATTTAAGATACTTCCCTTTGGCAAGGCTGCCCGCTTTATTCCGGTTGGGATAATCGCCCAGATTTTTTTCGTTCAGAACCACTTTCACACGTGGATCTCTGGCAGCATAACCTTCGGCAATAGTTAAACTGCGATCTTTCGACTGATCATCAACAATGATCAACTCAAAATTTTGATAAGATGAAGCAAGTACGCTCTCCACAGCCTGATCGAGATATTTCTCGCGGTTGTAGGTGGTCATGAGTACGCTCACTAAAGGCTTTTCTGTATGCATCATTGAAGGTTTTTATTTAGTCTTTGCCGGAACTCCCTGCGGCG
The DNA here is from genome assembly GCA_037131145.1 of Bacteroidota bacterium. GTDB lineage: Bacteria > Bacteroidota > Bacteroidia > Bacteroidales > FEN-979 > CAIVAT01. The sequence continues at coordinate 5,424 of JBAXRP010000199.1, read as the reverse complement.
GATATCCCACGAAATAATTTTGTGACGCTTCAACGCCTTTCATTCCGCGGGTTCCGGCAACCACTGAGAAAATCAGCGCAGCCGACCAGGCGGCTATCACGAGAGTTAAATTATAAAACAACCAGTCAAATTTTTGTTTAACAGGAATTTTTTTCCGGACAATCCGCACTACGATCTGAGGAACGGTTACCAAAGGATTTTTCGGGAATTTGATATAATCGTAGAATTTGTAGTTCTGATAAAGGATGATGTATGTTCGTTTGAAATAAAATTTGAACTGCTGATGGTGATAATGATAAACCGGCGCGCGGGCGTCATATACAATGGCATAACCTTGCGATAACGCATCCTTTGCCCATAAAGAATCTTCAGAAAACATCAGCTTTTTAAACGGAATTTTCTCTTTCAGCGATTTGCGGTACATGGCATTCACATCATCCCAGTTGCAGTAATTATGTTGCTTTTTACCGGGAAGGCTTGTAAATTGTGAAGGATCTTTAAATTGTACCAACTCAGGTTTCGCCTCGCTTGCCGGGGCAAACCACTGCAACGGATTTTTATCTGAATCGGCGCGAACGATCTGCTGACCGCAAACTCCGGCAACTTCCGGATTGTCAAAATGAACCAGCATGAGCTCAATCCAGTTATCCTTTGCGGGAGTTGCATCCTGTACCGTCATTAGCACAAAAGTTCCCTTTGATAGTTGTACGCCGAGATTCCGGGTTTCGCCGTGGTTAAACTCTTTTGACGGGAGATTATGAACTCTTACCGGATAGCATTTCAGCAATTCAAGGGTTCCGTCGGTGGATCCAGAATCAATTACAATCACCTCTATCTTGTCTCTCAGGGTTTGGCGAAAGACGCCGTCGAGACATGATTGCAGCGTGTCAATCCCGTTTTTAACAGGGATGATAACCGAGACCAGAGGCTTATTAACCGGGTTTATTTCCATTTCCTGGGATGTGAATGAGTATGTGTTTGCCGATATTCGAGTCCTGACGGTATTTTTGGGTTATTCGCTTGATTTGTGCATCGAATGCCGATATACGGTTTAGCCGCAGAAAATAGAAAAGCTGGATTAGCAGGAGTTTCCAGGCAACCGCGATGGAAAAAATCTGGTGTTTGAGACCAAACCGGATTACCGACAGGCAAATACCGGCGTTAAGCGCTTTCGCCGCCCCAATGGCAATGTTTCCGCCCAGCAGCGCAAGATCGTCCTTGATTTCCGAAGTCATGCGCGGAATCAGCGAAGTTGTATGGCGGGTAAAAATCTCTTTGCCGCTAATCAGTTTGGCAGGCGAACTAATTTCTCCCTGACTTATGCTTTGAGTAGCATGTTGCCGGTATAAAACATCGGGTGGCACCGAATAGAATTTATTTCCCTTCAAACCGGTTATGAGGGCTTTAAGATGAAAGTCAACATCCTGCCAGCAGGAAACTCCTTCGGTAAAACCGCCAATTTTTTCAACGGCTTTTTTTCGCCATAAGGGTCCTGAAGTTTGCCACGGCGCGTCAAGAATCAGGAACCGGTGAAGGTCGGATTTTCCATTGTCAATATTCCACAGAACATTAGTATTTTGGGGATCTTCGCGAAAAATGAGCATTGGAAAAATCCAGAAATCAAATTCGGGATTTTTTGCAATGGTTTCAACCCGCTGAGAAAGCGCGAAAGGTTTGAGCAAATCATCGGAATCGAGAAAGAGAAGGAAGTCGCCCTTGGAATGGCTGATTCCAATATTCCTGCAAACTGGCGCTCCGGCAGGCTGCCGGTCTCTTTTATAAAACCTGATGCGCGAATCGTTTTTTGAATAGCTGTTTGCGACAAGTCCGCTGGTGTCGGTTGATCCGTCATCAACCACAATTGCCTCCCAGTTCTGATAATCCTGTTGCAACAGCGATTCAAGGGTTTCCTGTAACAAATTCCCTCGATTGTAATTCGGTATGATTACTGATATGAGGGGAGCGTTTGGATTCATCTGGTTTTTGTTGATGAAATTAATCGCTTTTACCCCGGAATAACGATTTCACAGCTACTCCGGATTTTACAAAACTGTCGCCCAAAACAGGAAAAAACAATAATTTCCATGTGCGTCTATCTCTCCAGCCATCGCGAATAATTTCACCGCCAATCTTTCTTATCTGAGACCAATCTTTTGCATTCAGCGTCAGCCTGTAAATGTATCCGAGATCTTCACGGAAATATCTGCCTCCGGATGGGCGCTCAATTTGTTTTGCCTGAACGGGAGGAGGAGGAGGCGCAACAGGCTCGCCTCGCATGATGGGGTCGGCGCCGGTTTTTCGCCGTTGTTCCGAATATTCATAAAGAAGTTTTCTGAAATGCTTGATTTTTCCGGCATGTACCTGGGTTGCCGAATGACCGTGCAGCCGAACGAAATAGTTACACTGGTTCAAAACGGCAATTTTGTATTTTTCCACCATTCGCATCCACAAATCGTTATCCTCTGAAACAATAAATTCTGTACGGTATCCGCCAAGTTCAATCACCTCTTTACGCTTGTAACAAACTGTAGCATGAATCACCGGACTTGAATTGTCGGGCTGGAAATCGTCAATTGATAAATCCTGAAAAGGTTGATTTTGAAAATAGCTGTTATGCGGCATCCGAAATTTCCTGGCGATTTTTCCGCGTGTGGTCATAAAAGCAACCTGATTGCTTACCATTATGTAATCGGGATGAGATTCGAGAAAATCAATCTGAATCCTTATAGCGTCTGAGGTTGAAGTATCATCGGCGTCATGTCGTCTTACATATTTTCCCCGCGCCACGGCAAGTCCATTGTTCAGAGATCTCGCAACTCCCTGGTTTTTCTGATTGATTGCAACAATCCGCGGATCGCTGTACTCCTCAATTATCTTCTGTGTATCATCTGTTGAACCGTCATTGACAATAATGAGTTCAAAATCCCTGAATGTCTGGGACAAGACACTGTCAATAGCAGGCTTCAGAAATTCTCTGCCATTATAAACCGGCATCAGAACGCTCAACAACGGTTGCTGCTCCATATTGGTCAATTATTTATAACTCCATGATGATTGAAGAACGGTTTTTGATCTTTTGTCGAAAGGAAATGGTCGCCTGATGAAGGTATCGCCCTGCTTAATGGTAAACCGGATGCAGTTTTCGATGTAATCGAAGGTTCCATAAGAGTTGCCAAGCCATAATGAAATGTAGTAAGTTCCCGGTGAAAAACAGATATTTTTGACCATCACCGAAACGCTTTTGATGTTTCCTTTTGTGACGTCCCTGATTTCAAAACCGTCGTCGGCATTGGTAACGTGACCGATAAATTCGTTGGAGTCATTTCTGATATCGAGGGTCATGTCACAAAGATCCATCTGTTCGCTGCTCTTGAAATTTGCGGTGATCAGAAAATTGTCCCCAAGAAAAACTTCATCAATGGCTTTGCCGTTTAGCCCGGTCATCTTGTATTCGAGAAATTCCATGACCCGCGTGCCGCTTCTGCGCAGATCGTTCTCATCCACCGACATTTGCTTGTAGGCGGAGGTAATATCATGCACTTTACCTTCCATATTCAACATACCGTTTTGCATCAACACGCCTTTGGTGCATAGTTGTTCAACGGCGGTAAGGTTATGACTGACGAACAGCACAGTGCGTCCGCTGCGGGAAACCGACTGCATTTTCCCAATTGCCTTCTTTTGAAATTCAGCGTCGCCAACTGCAAGAACCTCATCAACAATCAGTATTTCCGGTTCGAGATGGGCGGCAACGGCAAAAGCGAGGCGAACATACATGCCCGATGAATAGCGTTTTACAGGTGTGTCAACATATTTTTTAACGCCCGAAAACTCAACGATTTCATCGAATTTGGAACTGATCTCCTTTTTGGTCATTCCGAGGATGGCGCCATTGAGATAAATATTTTCCTTACCGGTAAGTTCGGGATGAAAGCCGGTTCCAACTTCGAGTAAACTGGCAATTCGCCCTTTAATTTTTATTTCCCCCGTGGAAGGTGAAGTAACCCGCGACATAAGTTTCAGGAGGGTTGATTTTCCGGCGCCGTTTTTTCCAACGATCCCGAGCACCTCGCCGTCGCAGATTTCGAGGTTGATATCCTTCAATGCCCACACATAGCGGCCATCCACGGTATCAAGCCGGTTCGATACCCCAACTTTCATCGTCGGGTCATCCTTTCCGAGCGCTTTTGCAAAAAAGCGGTTAAGGTCATGACTTAATGTTCCGGTTCCTACATTTCCCAGCCTGTATTGCTTGGATACGTTTTCGAGTTTTATAACAACATGCGGCATTTTGAAAAGTTTTCGCTGAATGAAATAGTTAATTTACCTGTAAATCGTTAAACAGTGTCCATGAAGGTCTTCTCAACTTTGTTGAAAATGATGATTCCTACGGCAAGAAGGACAATGGTGAAGCAAAAGCTATATAGAAGGTGAAAGTAGTTTATCTGTCCTACGCCGAGCAAAGCAGTTTTAAAAGTTTCCACCACCGGCGTCATGGGATTGGCAAGAACGTAAAGCCGGTATTTTTCGGGAATTTCCGACAAAGGATAAATAATGGGAGTCGCATACATCCACAGGCTAACCCCAAAGGAGACAAGATGAGTAAGGTCGCGGTATTTGGTGGTAAGAGAGGAGATGATGATTCCGAAACCAAGACCAAGTCCCGCCATCAGAAGCACAAGAAACGGAATCCACAAAACAAGGATATTCGGGCTGACATCTGATCCTCTTATCATAAAATAGGCAAGAAAAAAGCAAAGGAATACGAACTGGATTACAAAGCTCACGAGGTTTGAAATAACAACCGAAATTGGAAGCGCAAGTCTTGGAAAATAGACCTTCCCAAAGATTGAGGCATTTTTGATGAACGTTTGTGAAGTGTCGTTCAGGCAGGTTGAGAAATATGTCCAACCAACAATACCAGCCATATAGAACAGCATTTTCGGAATTCCGTTGGTGGGGATTCCGGCGATGTTTCCAAAAATGATGGTAAACATAATGGTTGTAAGCAATGGTTGGATTATAAACCACAGCGGACCCAAAATCGTTTGTTTGAATTTGGAAACAAAATCGCGTTTTACGAACAGCATGATAAGGTCGCGGTACTGCCACAACTCCCGGATGTTTACATCGAGCAAATTTCGTTTCGGACGGAGGATCATTGTCCATTCGTCGGGGAGGATATTTGGAGACAAATCGCTATTGGGTATATTCATAATTTTAAAATTATTCAACCGCTTAGGGTCTGGGTTTTTACGTTCTTAATATTATTTAAACTGTGTATCTGCTTTAAACAAGTTGATTGTTCTCAAGTCGCATTAAATCTTTTTCAATAATCATGTCATCCCTTCAGGATTCTGTTTCAAAATCAATCTTTTCAATCTATAATCATGTCATCCCTTCGGGATTCTGTTTCAAAACCAA
>JBAXRP010000198.1:0-8546 GCA_037131145.1 Bacteroidota bacterium | reverse complement strand
ATAGTGTTCCTTTTCATAACCAAACGAACCTGCCATTCCACAGCAACCCGATTTGATCTCATCCACCCTGTAATTTACCGGGATTGCCAGCATTTTCCTTGTAGTTTCAACTGAAGCAAGCGCTTTCTGATGGCAATGACCGTGAAGTTTTATTGTCCTGGATTCGGTAGTGAAAAGAGACTGGATACCCGTTCCGGTTTTCGTCAAAATAAATTCATCAAACATTATGGCATTCGCTGCCATTTTTTTTGCTGCATCCTGAAATTGGAAATCTACGAGATCGGGATATTCATCTCGGAAAGTCAATATTGCCGAAGGTTCAATTCCGATAAGCGGAGTTTCGTTTGTGACCAGATCTTTCAGTTTCCGTACATTTTCGTTGGCAATTGATTTTGCTTTGCGGATCAATCCTTTCGAGAGGTAGGTTCGTCCGCTTTCAGCATGGTCGGGAATGATGACGCGACACCCAAGTATATTGAGCAGTTTAATGGCTTTGATACCAATTTCGACATCGTTGAAATTGGTGAATTCATCAGCAAAAAGATAAACGGTTTTTGCAAGTTTTTTATCCTGATTTTGTTTGGAAGCCCAGAAACGAAGGGTGGTTGAATAGAGCAGCGGGATATTCCGACTGGGAGCAAATCCCAGAAAGCTTTTCGCAATACCTGAGATGGATTTGTTTTTCAGAAAGAAATTGAATAGGGTAGGGGCTACGCTCCCAAGTTTATTGACTTTTGTGATATTTGCAATAAGTCGCGACCGCAGCGAAATACCATTTGCGTCGTAATAATGCTGAAGGAATTCGGCTTTAAGTTTTGCTATATCAACATTCGAAGGACATTCCGACTTGCAGGCTTTGCAGGAAAGGCACAGATCCATCACTTCATAAATCTCCTTATGGTTAAATGGATTTGTTTTTAATGAGTTGGTCAGAAATTCACGCAGAATATTGGCTCTCGCACGAGTGGTAGTGTTTTCATCCTTTACCGCCATATACGAAGGGCACATCCACCGACCTGTTACCACTGTATTCCGGCAGTCGCCCGACCCGTTGCACTGCTCGGTAGCACGTAAAATCCCGTGATTCCCTGAAAAATCAAAGATCGTTTTTATTTCGCGTACTGTTTTACCGGATTCAAACCGCAAACTGGTATTCATTTTCGGCGTCCCGACAATTTTATTTGGATTCAAAATATGGTTGTGGTCCCAAACTTCCTTGATCTCCTCAAAAAGTCTGTAATTCATTTCACCGAGCATTAGCGGGATAAACTCGCCACGTAAACGTCCATCGCCATGTTCGCCTGATAGCGAACCATTGTATTTTTTTACCAGATTTGCTGTTTCCAGCGCAACTGTATGAAAGAGCTCAACATCGGCGCGATCCCTGAGGTTTAAAATCGGGCGAAGGTGCAGTTCACCCGACCCGATGTGTGCATAGTAAACACAGTTGAGCCCAAGTTTTTCTAACATGATATTGAATTCTGCAATATAATCGGGCAACGCTTCAGGATTTACCGCCGTGTCCTCTGTGACGGGCACAGGTTTTCTGTCGCCTGGATAATTCGATAGCACGCCAAGTCCTGCTTTGCGGAGTTCCCACACCCGCTTAACATCGGGCGGAAATACTATTGGAAAGTGGTATCCCATGCCGAGCGCCCGCATCTCGGCTTCCAGCCTGACATGAATATCGAGAATCTCTTCCCTGGTTTCTCTCGCAAATTCGATTATGAGAATGGCGCCCGGGTCTCCTTCAATAAAAAAACGGTTTTGCCGCTGGGTGATATTTTCACGGGTGCAATCCATGATAGGCTTGTCCATCAACTCTACCGATCCCGGTTTGTATTTCAAGGCGATCAGATTGGCTTTCAACGACTCTGCGACATTATTGCAATGGACGCAGATCAAGGCTTTCTGTTTCGGAGGCAGAGGAACCAGATTGAGCTTGATCTCGGTCATGAACATCAGCGTACCTTCTGAACCTGCTATGAGTTTGGAGAAATTGAAATGAGGGACGGGGGAGGATGGGATTGGATTTCGGATTTCAGATTTCGGATTTCGGATTTCGCAATTCGTAATTTTTTCAATAAACGGTTCGGAGTCCAGGAGCAAATCCAGCGCATAGCCTGTATTTCGACGGTGAATAGAGGGATCGGGGTATTCGCGGCGAATGTTTTCCTGGTTTGCCGGGTCGGATAAAATTTCATTGATTTGGCGGTAAATTTTATTTTCAAGGGTTTTGCCATTGCATTTTTCCTTGAACTCCTCTATCGTGAGATCCATGAATTCAACTTCTGAACCGTCGCTAAGGAAGCCTTTTACTGAGATCACATGATCGCGTGTACTGCCGTAAAGGATTGAATGCGCGCCACATGAGTTGTTTCCAACCATGCCGCCCATCATGCAACGGCTTGATGTACTTGTTTCAGGTCCGAAAAAAAGCCCATGGTTTTCAACCAGCTTGTTCAGTTCATCAAGGATAACTCCAGGCTGAACGCGGATCCAATGTTCGGCAGCGTTAATTTCCAGAATTTCTGTCATGTAACGTGAAACATCTACCACAAGCCCCGCGCCTACAACCTGTCCGGCGAGTGAAGTTCCGGCGGTGCGCGGAATTAGCGGGAAGCCATTTTCAGCGGCAAAAAGTATCAGTTTACGAATGTCCCCGGCATTTTTCGGACGCGCTACGCCCAGCGGTAATTCGCGGTAAGCGGAAGCGTCGGTGGCATACAGCAATTGCTGTGAGTGGTCGGTGTAAATATCGCCGTCGAAATGTGATTTGAAATCGTTAAGTTTGGTTTGAAGTGAATCGGTATTCATCATTTCATCTTTTGGAGAAGGTCATAGAATTGTGGAATATCTTTCATTGAAGCAAATTCAGGCTGTTCCGTCATGCGGAGTTTGTCGGAAAAGCCCTTTTCGATAGCTTTTCCCAGTTGTCCAAGAGCTTCACCGGTAGCAGGTTTTCTGGCGAGCAGAACGGCGTGAAGGTAATTTGCCTCCGGGTTTTCGGGGTCTGCAATTTCGTAAATGTCGATGATTTTCGCAGCGGCGTCTTCGTTCTTACTCGTCAACACTGAAGTTGCATTCATATATGCCAGCAACCTCAAAAAAGCCAGCAACCGCTGATCCTTCAACGCATCCTCCTTTAAGCGCCATTCCGCCTGGCTGTAAACTTTCGTCCCTCGTCCCTCGTCCCTCGTCCTTCGTCCCTCGTCCCTCCTCCTTCGCCCCTCGTCCTTCGTCCTTCGTCCCACGTACACCTTCCACCAGCCCGCGTCCTTCTCCGACAAAGCTCCCATCAGTTCTTTTCGCTCCTTTTCCTCATCCACCATGATTTTCTTCCGGTATGAAACCTGTTCCTGATATTCAGCCGATTTTTCGATGGTTTTCAGTTTTTCGCTGAATTTGTCATTCGCTGTCAATCCTTCACCAAAGGCAATGGCTTTCCTGCATGTAGCCGCAGCATCAATAAGGTTTTCTTGCGTTTTGAGGAATTCGATTTTTTTTTCGAAACCAGCCATTATGGTTTCTATTAAGGAATTATCTTTTTTTATCATGCCGTCCTTCATAGCGTTTAAGGTAAACCACTGAAAAGGCTCTTCCATAGCTTCAACCGGGGGCCAGGCATGAATCCCGTTGAAGGTTGTAATTACATGGCGTAATCCTGCCTGTGAGAGCGGATAATCGAGTTCGACAACCTCATTCATGTTAAAATCAGCCATTCCGGCGATTCCGAAATAGTCAACTTTGTAACGTGGCGCTCCGCTGGCGCCTGCAATCCCGGCTCCGCAACCAACAACGCCCTTCACAGGTACCTTATAGAATGCGCTGAGCGACGCTATTCGCGCTCCGCCCGAAAATCCCATCAGATAGATTCTGTTGGTATCAACCGGATATACATGTTTCACCTCATTGAAAAGTGTCGCAACAATGGCGTCTATTTCAGCCGGGGGCAAACCATTCTTCGAATTATTTGAACCCACGATAAAGAAACCGTACTTTTCAGCTAAATCTTTATAAAGACGCACGGGCAACAACCCGTCGCCATGCGGATCAAAGGCAATAATGACCGGAAATAATCTTGCAATTTGCCCGGACTTATTTTCACTTGTCCCAGTGTCGCGTTGTCCGCCTGGAATATACAAAGCATAAGTAGTTGCAGCATCCTCGATGCAGGCAACCTTCTCATGGATTACACCGGCTTTAAGCGGGGCGGGATTAGTCTTTTCCTCTACTGCGACCGACGAACAAGAGAATATTATTCCTGATACGAGCAGGCTAATGATCTGACTTTTATACTGGTTCACTTTTTGTAGAAGTTTGTGGATTCAAAAATCTTGTCTGCCGATTTGGCAATAAAACCGCTGTAAAGTTTGCTGTCAGAATCGGGATAACGGCGGGCAAATTCGTAGTAACATCCTGGTATTTCGAATTCCCCTTGCAAAAAGGCAAATTTTACCATCCCAGCTTTAACGCTCGATTGTTCAAGTAAATCCTCGGGCGTACCCTGAATTTCACCCCCTCCATCATTCATAAGGAAACCGTGCAATTTCAGGAAGGAATTGACTTTTTGGATTGAATCCAGCTTTTTGAGTTGGTTTACGCTAACGGTGAAATGGTTGGCGCAAAATCCATTGACATAGAGCCAGGCGGCATATTCCGATTCGTCTCGAAGTTTCTCATAGATATCAAAGGACGGAATTCCTGATACATTCCCGGCAAAGATCAGTTCTCCCGATTGTATAATGTTTTCAGGGATTGCCGCGACCCATTTGCTGACAGTTTCCTGTAAAAATGGGCTGAATTTCTCAGTGAGCAATTCGCTGATGAAAACACGTGGCGACTGCGGATCAGTTTCGTGTTCAAAATGTTTAGCGTAAAGTTTTTTAGCTTCAAAATGATAATCGCCCCTGAAAGCATATCCGCAGTCAATAAAAATTTTCGCCAGAACATCAACCCCAATGGCAGGATGGTTGAAGGTTCTGAAAGCGACGTGATCGTTGACCACCGTTTCGCCTTCACCGCTTAGAAGGTCATGAACCTTTCCGTTCAAAGGATTTTGTGAGATATAGTTAGTCCAAAGGCGGCTGAAAATATCGTGATTGTCCATGATTTTAATTTTGTTCAAAAGTAAGAAATTTGTTGAAATTTTCTGCTTTGCCATAGAACGCTTACCTTTGTTATCTTTATCAACAATATGGTCAATACCGCGTAATTATACCATTGAACTGGTTAAACCAAGGAAATTCCTGAAAACGGCTTTACTGAAAGTCAAACTAAAACGGCTTAGGAAATAAAAACAATAAAGGGCAAAGGATGAATATTACAAGTATAACCGACTCAAGAAAGGCTATTAAAATATGACTGACAAAAATACGACTACAAGTGGAATGGTTTTTAATAAGGCAACTTTGTCGTTTCCTGCAAAGCAGGAAATTCTGTTTTTAAAAAAATATTTTTCCGACTCGATTATCCAGTTTAGAGTTGCATTTTTATTAGTCACAATACTCTATGCTTCATTTGGCTACCTCGATTCACGAATTGTTCCTCAGTTTGCAAATCTATTTCAGATCATCCGATATTTTTTTGTTGTTCCGCTACTTACAACCGTTTTACTATTATCGTTCACCAATTTTTTTTGGAAGATATGGCAAGAGTTGTTGTTCATCAGTTTTATTGTGGCTGGCGGCGGAATAAGTATTATGACAATGCTTGTACCTGAAAATTATTCTTATTATGCCGGGATGATGCTGATTTTTTCGGCAGGATATTTTTTCATTAAGCTTCGCTTCTTTCTCGCAACAATTGCAGGTTGGACAACGCTACTGTTTTTTAACATCGGAGCAGTTAATGCCAATGTGCCGAATCTGATTCTCATAAGCAACAATTTCTTTTTTATCAGCGTAAACCTGATCGGAATGTTTGCGGCTTACAATATCGAATACTATGCCCGCCGCGACTTTTACCTCAACCAGGAACTCGACAGGCAAAAGGCTTCTGTGGAAGAGGTTAATAAAAACCTTGAAGAAATTGTTGAAAACCGCACAAGGGAACTTGTGGCGGAAAAAAATAAAGCCGAGCAATCTGACAAACTGAAATCGGCATTTCTGGCAAACATGAGTCATGAAATTCGAACGCCGATGAATGGTATCCTGGGTTTTGCCAGATTACTAAAAGATCCCGGACTTACTGGTGAAGACCAGCAGGAGTTTATTAAAATTATTGAGAAAAGTGGCGCCCGAATGCTTAATATAATCAACGATATTGTTGATATTTCAAAAATCGAAGCAGGACTGATGCAGGTTGAAATCAAGGAGTCGAAAATAAACGAGCAAATCGAATACATTCATACTTTTTTCAAACCCGAGGCTGAAAGAAAAGGGCTGCAACTATACTTAAAAAATTCGTTGACCGCGAATGAAACAATTATTAAAACAGATCGTGAAAAACTCTATGCCATCCTCACCAATCTTGTTAAAAATGCAATTAAATATACCCACTTTGGCTCAATAGAACTGGGGTGCGAGAAAAAGGGGGAATATCTTGTGTTTTTTGTGAAAGATACAGGCATCGGAATTCCCAAAGACAGGCATGAAGCAATTTTTGAAAGGTTTATTCAGGCTGATATTGCCGACAAACAAGCTTACCAGGGGGCAGGCCTGGGATTATCAATTTCGGAAGCGTATGTTAAAATGCTGGATGGGAAAATTTGGGTGGAAAGCGAAGAAGGGAAAGGGTCGACATTTTTCTTCACTATTCCTTATAATTCTGTTACGGAGGCACAAAGCGTTAATGCCAGTATCATTAAAAAAAATGAAGTAGAAAATCAAATCGAAAACCTGAAAGTATTAATTGCCGAGGACGATGAAACATCGGATGCGCTCATTACAAGGGTTATCAAAAAAAATTGCAAGGAGGTGCTACATTCAAAAACAGGATTTGAAACCGTTGAAATATGTCGCAATAATTCTGACATTGATTTTGTTCTTATGGATATTAGAATGCCAGATATGAATGGATATGAAGCCGCAAGACAAATAAGACAATTCAACAAAACAGTTGTAATTATTGCCCAAACAGCCTTTGGGCTAACAGGCGACAGAAAAAAGGCAATTGATGCTGGATGTAATGATTATCTTTCAAAACCCATTGATAATGTCTTATTAATGGCGTTGATACAAAAGCATCTTATTGTCAAAACAGGATAAAACCACGTATTATAAAAAAATTCCAAGTTCCAGATTCCAAGTACCAGGTTCCAAGTTCCAAATTCCAGGGGAAAAACGAGAGTGTCATTGTTTAAAAAGGTAGGAAAGCAAGGATTTGGAATTTATGTTCTGGAATTTGGGGCTTGGAATTTGCGGTCAGAATATCACAATTTACCTATTATTTTTACCTGTTGAAATTTGAATTTTTTGGTTCATCTTTGCAAAACACAACAAGATTAACCTGTTTAGAATGGCTGAAAATATTGTCTTCTTTTGCAACTGCCAATCCAGGAAAGATACAGCGGAATGGACGAAAACGACCAAATTGTTAGAGCAATTTGACGATTTTCACAAGGTAACCATTAGCGATCTGTGCGGTGTATGTGCCTTGGATTCAAAAAAACTGGCAGATATGATTAACCATGCCGGAAAAGTAGTAATGATAGCCTGTCATCCTCGTTCAGTCAGACTTCTGTTAAACCAGGCTGGCATACACCATCCAGATAAAATTAGGTTCTTCAATCTTTTAGAAGATAATACGGATGAGCTTTTACAGATAATCAAAGATTATAGATTTTCCGACCACGATAATTCTTATGAAAATGACCTGGTTGCCGATCTATCCTGGCCGGCGTGGTACCCGTTGATCGACGATGTACGTTGCAACGCTTGTGGGCAGTGTGCAGAGTTCTGCCTGTTTGGCGTGTATCAGAAAATAAACGGTAAGGTCGAAATAGTAAATCCAAAGGCATGCAAAAATAATTGCCCGGCCTGCGCACGTATTTGCCCAAATGTTGCAATCGTCTTCCCAAAATATGCCCAGCGCGGCGCTATCCAGGGCTCTGATTCTGTCAACGAAACACTTGAAATGCAGCGCCTGATGCAGGATACCGATGAGCTACTTGGATCAGATATCTATCATGCCCTTGAAAAACGCAAAATGAAGCGACGGTCAGTGATCCGTGATGATGCGATGCAACAGGCGATCCTGGAGCGAGATGAGGCGCTCTCAAAAACAGGAACTAAATAATCATTTACTGTATCTATGTCTATAATCCGAAATCTGCTTCGCGCTGACCCGAAATGCATCAAGACGTTCCTCTTTAACATGGTATGGAAGGGATATAATACCTTCAGACAGTTTGACCGGAGAAGAAAAAGAGGTTCAGCCTTTCCTGCGTTTCAATTCATCTCCGTTACTAACCAGTGCAACCTGACCTGCCAGGGATGTTGGGTAAATCAACACAATGGCATACAGCAAATGGAATTTGCCATGATCGATAAGATCATCAACGACAGCAATAAAAACGGTTCCTGGTTCTTTGGCATCCTTGGAGG
>JBAXRP010000197.1:0-8557 GCA_037131145.1 Bacteroidota bacterium | reverse complement strand
GTCATAAATAATATAACGACAAGTGCGATATCAAGCAGGTAATTTTGTAATTCAACCATGTTAATCAAGCATCAGAGAAATACATGCAACGCCAGGGCCGATATTCGCAACCAATGCAGGGGAAGCATGATCAATAAAAATTGGTTTCCGTTTGGTCAGTTTTTCCATCTGTTCTGCATACCACTGCGCTGTTTCCGGATTATTTGCATGAGTTATGGCATATTCCCAAACCTTTTTACCCGCCGTTAACTTCGAAATAGTGCGGATTATTTTTTTCATACTTCCCATTTCCGAAAACGATTTCGACCCCAGGGTAGCTTTACCTTCCTGATCTATTACAATTACAGGCTTCAGGTCGAACATTTTCGCAACAAAACTTTTCAGCGGACTTACCCGACCACTGCGCACAATATACTTCAGGGTTTTAACGCTGACGCGCACTATTGATTTTGACTTCCACTCTTCCATACTGCCCAGGATCTCCTCATGGGATGCGCCATCAGCCAATGCGCGGGCAGCTCTGAGCACGATAAGACCAAGTCCGCCGGTAATCTTTGCAGAATTGACAATATTAATGGTTTTACCAGTCCTGATAGCAACATCATAAGACCCTTTCAGACTACTGGAATAAGTTCCGCTTAACTTATCACTCAAATGAATTCCTATGATTGACTTATAGTGAGATGCAAGATACTCGAATTTATTCTGAAATTCTTTGGAAGCAGGTTGAGCGGAAGAGGGATTCTCATCGGTTTTTTCCAGCATGGCATAAAACTGCGGCGGATTGATTGTAAGGCGGTCGAGAAAGTAAGTTTCGCCAAAATGGACTGTTAACGGCACAACATGGATCTGATATTCATCAATAAACTCTTTCGGAAGATCACAGGAAGAATCGGTAATAATTGCAATATCGGCTTTCCGGTTGATCAGGATTTCATTCTGCATAACCATATCATCTACTTTCTGATAGGTAATGTGCCCAAATTGCTGAAGTTGTGAAAACACTTCGGCAGGAAAATCGGTATGAATATGTACCCTGATTTTCTGAGGCGAACCAGCAACCACCAGCGAATCGCCGCAATGCTGAATATAATTTCTTACTTTGTGTTTGTCGAGTTGATCTCCCACAATTAGGGCTTCGGTACAAAACCTGAAAGTGATTTTATCGTGGGGCATTTCTGCCAGTTCAACAATATCTGAAGCGTCAGCGATAACTTTTTTCAACGCCTTTTCGGCGCCGAGGGTAAAGAAATCTTTTATTCCTTCAAGGAAATAGACAAATCCTTTGGCTCCGGCGTCAACAACATTGGCGCGGGTAAGTAACTCCATCTGCTGGGTTGTTCCTGCCAGCGACTCAACCGCGCGATTGTATGCCTCAACAAGGAGTCTGATAAAATCGTCAAACCTGTCTTTGAGCAGATAAATATAATCTGCCCACTCCTTGATAACAGTAAGAATCGTACCTTCAACCGGGTTTGCAATAGCGTCATAAGCATAAGCAACAGCCCGTTTCATGCTTTCGGCAAAGGAAGGAATATCAATGGTTGCGTTTGATTTTATTTCATTGCTGAAACCGTAAAGGAACTGGGCAAAGATGATCCCTGAATTTCCTCTTGCCCCTGTAAGCGCTGCATCGGCAAGAGCTACCGCAGTTTGTTTTAAATTATCGGTCGGGATAATTGCATCCATAATTGAACGCATTGTTGAAGCCAGATTGGTGCCTGTATCAGCGTCGGCAACCGGAAAAACATTAATTTTGTTGAGTAGTTTTTGATGTTCAAAAATCCTTTGAGCGCCGGCAAGAAACGAGTAGTAGAGTTGTTTTCCGTCAAGCTCCGTTATCTTTTCAACTATTTCTGTCAAGATACTGGGGTTTTAGTTATATGCAAAGGTATGTTTTTTTGTGAATATGTAATTTTATACATTTTTGATATTGTAAAGCCAAAGAACTTATCAACCTGAATAAACTACAAATTTAATACAGATTTGATTTGAACCTTTGCGCACCATTGGTAAAAAACATTTCCCGGAATTAGTCAGATTTTATTAATTTTGCCGAAATTTATAGTTAACAAAAATCAGTTTTAACCCAATAAATATTTAAAATGAAAAAGGTAATTTTTTCTCTTATCGCATTGTTTTTTGCAGGATTAACGGTAAATGCCCAGGATGCTGCAACCCCACAACCGCCGGTTGATCCAAACGCTCCCGAAATCGTTTTTGAAAAAACGGTGCATGATTACGGTACAATTGTTCAGGGCGCCGATGGAACCTGTGAATTTAAGTTCACCAATACAGGCAAGGAACCCCTTATCTTATCGAGGCCTACATCCTCATGTGGTTGCACTGTTCCTACATGGCCGCAGGAACCCGTTCTTCCCGGAAAAAGTGAAGTTATTAAAGTCACTTATAATACCAATAATGTAGGCGGAATTAACAAAACAGTTACCGTTAATTCAAATGCTAAAACCGCCAGAGTTGTTCTTCAGATAAAAGGTACTGTAACTCCCAAACCAACCACAACGATGCCTGAGAAACCGACAGAACAAGTCGCCGCTCCGGTAAGTAAATAATATTAAATTTCACATCTGCATCAAGCCAGCCATAAGCTGGCTTTGTTGCTTTAAACAGTTCTCATTATGCCAGCTATTTCTCAACGAGGACAAGCCTGCCCCCCTTCTCCTATCCGCAAACTCGTTCCCTTTTCCGATGAGGCAAAGAAAAGAGGCGTTAAAGTTTATCATCTAAATATCGGTCAGCCCGATATCGAAACACCAGCCAATGTGCTGGAAAAAATTCGAAATGTTGACCTTAAGGTAATCGAATACAGTCACTCAGCCGGGATTCTTTCCTACCGGAAAAAACTGGCAGAATATTATGACAGGGTTGGAATTTCTGTTTCGCCAGAAGAAATGATCGTTACAACGGGAGGTTCTGAAGGTATTTTGTTTGCCATGATGGTTTGTCTGAATCCCGGCGACGAAATCATCATTCCCGAACCTTTTTATGCCAATTACAACGGTTTTGCCGTTGCAGCCGGCATAGTGGTTAAACCTATCGCATCGTTTATTGACGATGGTTTCAGCTTACCTCCAATGAGCGCTTTTGAAGAGGCAATCACTCCCCGGACAAAAGCTATCATGATTTGTAACCCAAATAATCCTACCGGATATCTCTATTCCAATGAGGAACTGGGATTGCTTCGCGACATTGTGAAAAAACATGATCTCTACCTCTTCTCCGATGAGGTTTACCGTGAATTTTGTTACGACGGAAAACGCCATTATTCGGTGATGAACCTGGAGGGAATTGATCAGAATGTTGTTCTTCTCGATTCAATTTCAAAACGGTATAGCGCCTGTGGAGTGCGTATTGGCGTGATAATCTCAAAAAACAAAGAGGTTATGGCAACTGCCATGAAATTTGCACAAGCGCGTCTCAGCCCGCCAACTTTTGGACAAATTGCCGGCGAGGAAGCCGTAAACACGCCTGCCAGCTATTTAACCGCAGTTCTTGCCGAATATGTAAAGCGTCGCAACATCGTGGTTGAATCTATCAACAAAATGGAAGGGTGCTTCTGTCCAAATCCCGGAGGCGCTTTTTATGCCGTAGCCCGATTGCCAATTGATGACTCCGACAAATTTTGTCAATGGCTCCTCGAAAGTTTTAGTTATGAAGGTCAAACGGTAATGCTCGCTCCCGCCACAGGTTTCTATTCCACGCCAGGTCGCGGAAAAAATGAAGTCAGAATCAGTTACGTCCTGAACGTTGATGACCTTAAAAGCTCAATGAAATGCCTTGAAGAGGGGTTGAAGGAGTATAGAAAAAAAAGTAGCAAGGTGGCGAAGTAGCGAAAATCTGGTTAATAAAGCAGATATTTTTTACGGATTTTTTTGAATTTTTCAATTCCGGGTTTCCATGAAGCCCGGATTTTTTTTTCGGATAATCCCCGGATTATTTGAATCTGTAACGATTCATTTCCCGCAAGCCGATTGAAATAGTTATTGAAAAAACCTGGTTTATCGTTCCAATCCGAGTAGGAGTCAATTAACCATTCGAGGTTTATTTTTCCGGAAGATCCGGGATGGTTCTTGTAAAATTCCCGCAAATCAACACCCGAACATTCCTGATCTTTATATGGAGGATTGGCGCTCATTCCCGGAATACTTTGCGGTGTAAATAAAAAATCGGCGCTTTTATAACCGGGGTAACCGAAAACCTCAAATGGGTACGGTGTTCCGCGCCCAACGCTGACATTAGCGCCTTCAAAAAGACACAATGAAGGATAGAGCCGGATAGAATTCATATTTGGCAGATTCGGCGATGGTTTAACCGGTAATTCATATTGCGTAAAATGAGTATAAGATTCAATAGGAATTACTTTCAGGTTACACTTAATTCCGCCCGATAACCACTCTTCGCCATTTACCATTAAAGCATATTCTCCGATGGTCATTCCATAGACAATGGGAACCGGATGCATTCCAACAAAAGAGGTAAACTGCTTTTCGAGTACCGGACCATCCACATAAAAACCATTTGGGTTTGGTCTGTCGAGTACAATAAGCGGGATGTGATTTTCGGCGCACGCTTCCATCATATAGGTCAATGTTGAAATGTATGTATAAAACCGGACGCCGACATCCTGTAAATCAAACAGAATCACATTCAGTCCGGCAAGGTCATCTTTCGCAGGCTTTTTCCTGGTTCCATAGAGCGATATAACCTGAACCCCGGTAGTTGAATCAGTGGAATGATCAACCTGCTGACCCGCCTCCACATTCAATCGGAAACCATGTTCGGGAGAAAAAATCCGGGTCAGATGAATCCCGTCTTTTATCAAAATATCAACAGTGTTTCGTCCATCAACAACCGAGGCGTTATTAGCGACAATCCCAACGGTTTTATTTTTAAGCAAAAAATAAAACTTATCGGTACGAGCGGCGCCAACTTTAACCTGTGCGGAAACATGCAAAGACAGAAGCCATATAAGCGCTGTCATCATTGCAAAAGCATTGTTTTTCATGGCAATTCATTAAAAATTCGTCTATTTTTGCAAAGTAAAGATTTTCCATTGAATACTGAATTATTTCTGGCAAAACGGCTTGTTTCCCGAAGCAAGGGAAATTTTTCCTTCACTTTCGTCATTATCGCCATCACTTCCATTGCGCTGGGGCTTTCCATCATGTTTATCGCCGTAGCCATTCTTACAGGATTTAAAAATGAAATCCGTGAAAAGGTGACCGGTTTTTGCGGTCACATCCAGATTACCCGATTTGCAGAAAACAACACTTTTGAACCCCGCCCCATTCCCAAAAACCAATCTTTTCTGAGAGTATTGAAAAGCAATAAAGAGATAAGTCACGTACAGGTTTTTGCAACAAAAGCCGGTATTATAAAAGCGAAAGATCATATTCAGGGGGTGATATTAAAAGGCGTGGGTTCGGATTTTGACTGGCGTTTTTTCAAAAGTAAAATGATCCTTGGAAGAACATTTTCAGTGAATGACAGCAGCCGCTGCGATGAAGTAATTATTTCACGAAAAACAGCCGACATCCTTGATCTGCATCTGAATGACGATCTGCGGATGTTCTTCATCAGCGGTAATAATACGCTTGGCAGAAAGTTTAAGATTTGTGGCATTTTTGATACGGGACTTGAAGAATTTGATAAATTGTATGTGATTGGCGATATTCATCACCTTCAGAAACTTAATAACTGGACTTCCGGTGAAGTTGGCGGATTTGAAGTTTTTCTTAAAGATTTCAACGCTATTGATCGCATGGGTGTTTATGTCTATCATCAGATAGGTTTCAGCCTCGACGCCTCAACCATCAGGATGTTGTATCAGCAGATTTTCGACTGGCTCGACTTACAGGACATCAATGTTTTGATTATCCTGATTCTCGTTTTGCTGGTATCCTCCACTACCATCGTATCTACGCTCCTGATATTGATTCTTGAACGGACAAACATGATCGGAATATTGAAATCGCTGGGAATGAGAAACAACGGAATCAGGCAGGTTTTTTTGTACCATGGACTTTACATTACCGGCTGGGGAATGCTTTGGGGCAATGGATTAGCCTTGTCGCTCTGCTATTTACAGATGAAATTCGGAATTGTCAAACTATCGGAGGAAACATATTACATGTCGGTTATTCCAATCAACCTCGATATTTTTAATATTCTGATAATAAATGCAGGAACCCTGATTTTGTGTTATCTGATTTTTGTGATCCCGTCGTTTGTGATTTCGAGAATTATGCCACTGAAAGCAATCAGATTCAGTTAAAGGTGATTGAGAATGCGGGTTAGTTCATCCAGCCTGAAAGGTTTTGAAATATAGCTGTTCATCCCTGCTTTATAGCAATTTTCTTCATCTTCGGAAGAGCGGTTAGCCGTAATTGCGCAAATATGAACCGGGTCTCTTTCGGGATGTTCCGCTTCGAAAGCCCGGATTCTCCTTGCCGCTTCAAATCCATCCATTTCGGGCATCTGGATATCCATTAATACCAGATCAAAGCCTTTTTCGACGTACCTCTCAAAGGCGACTTTTCCGTTAACAGCCAGCTCGGCGGCATGACCAATTTTTTCGAGAATTACCAAAGCAACTTTCTGATTGATCAGGTTATCCTCGGCAAGAAGAATACTCAATACCTTTTTCTGGTCTTCCTGTAGATGAAAGTCAACATCGTCGTAACTTTCCATCTCTACTATATTTGCCTGAGTTAATGCGTCTTTAATCCGATGCCGGAGCCTGCTGAGCGTATAAGGCTGAACCAATGCCACCACAATGCCGGCTGCGGCAAGTTCGGAAGATGATAAAGAGATCCGACGTGAAACAGAAAGCAAAATGAGCGATTTCTGCACAGTGCGATCATGTTTAAGGGAGGATGCAAACTTTAAGCCGTCAGAGCCGGGCAAATCATAGTCAATGACGATCAGATTATAGGGTTTATTAATCTGGGATTGATGTCCGATCATTTTGAGCGCATCAGAAGGATCAACACATTCTTCAACTTCTGCTTCCCAGCGATCAAGATAACCTGAAAGAATAGCGCGGCGGGTTTGACTGGGATCAATTACAAGAACCCTTAATCCGCGTAGCATCTCCTTCATCGGATCGGCAACTTCAGTATCCTTATAGCGTTCAAACACAATAGTGAAGGATAATGTGGTTCCCTCGCCTGGTGTACTTTCCACGGTAATTTGTCCGTTCATACGATCAATGAGTCTTTTGGCAATTGCCAGACCCAGTCCGCCTCCGCCATATTTTTGCGATTCGGCAGATTCAAATTTTGAAAAGGATGTGAATAATTTTTTCATTCCTTCTTCCGAAATTCCAATGCCGGTATCGGTGATATTGAACTTCACCTTCACAGTTTCATTGTCCCATTCAAGAAAATGGGCTTCAATCCTGATTTGCCCTTGTTCGGTGAATTTGAGCGCGTTATCTGAAATAATTCTGATAACCTGTCGCAGTCTTACCGGATCGCCAACCACCTCAAGCGGAATATCGGGATCCTGGAAGGAGAGAATTTCAATATCTTTTTCAGCGGCTTTTTCAAGGAACGAGGCAGTTACCTCTTCAACAACCTGATGAATGCTGAAAGGTTTCTCATGAAATTCAAGTTTTCCCGACTCTATTTTTGAATATTCTATGATATCGTTAAGAATTGACATCAGGTTTGTAGCCGATTTTACAATTACATTCAGGTATTCCTCCTGCTCCTCGCTTAGTTTTGATTGCTTAAGAATTTCCGCCATACCTATAACTCCAGCCATCGGAGTATAAATATCATGTGACATGCTGGCAAGGAAGTTGCTTTTTGAACGACTGTCGGAATCAGCTTTATCGCGGGCGATAATCAGTAAATTTTCAGTGCTTTTCCGTTCATGTATGTCAATTAAAACCCCGGAAAGTCTGATGGGTTTTCCGAGAATATCAGTTTCAACAATTTTTCCTTTATCAAAAAACCACCGCCATTCACCCGATTTAGTTTGAAGACGAAATTCCGCTTCATAGTTCGGATGATCCCCGTTAAGGTGCTTCTGCAGCTTAATCATGGTATGGTTATAATCATCCGGATGTATCATTCCTGTTATCCCACTGTAGCTATTCGGCAGTTCATCAGGTTTAAACCCAAGCAAACGGGCGCGGTTTACGTTAAACTGAACCTTCCCGCTGCGATAATCCCATTCCCACCATGCCAGGTCGCCTCCAAAAAGCGCGTGGTCGGTTTGTTCCTGAAGTTTTGCCAATTTCATTTGCAGATCGCCGAGTTCTTCATTTGACTTCCGATATGTCTTTTCTAAAAGTTCCCATTGCTGAGAAGCGAAACGCAATTTTTTATTTTCCTTTTCGAGTTCGGCTACTCGCTGTTTTAGTTCTTCACTCATGGCTTTAATAGTTAAACATGAATTAGGTATAGATTAAATTAACTACTCATCTGATTTAAAACAAGTTGATCGTTATTAGGGCTCAATTAATCTCTTTCGATAATCATGTCATCCCTTCGGGATTTGGTTGCAAAACCAATCTTTTCAATCTATA
>JBAXRP010000196.1:0-8587 GCA_037131145.1 Bacteroidota bacterium | reverse complement strand
GTTCAAAGTTCAAGGTTAAAAGTTAAACATGTCCATCAGTGAAATAGTTGTAATCGTTTTTGCAGGGGTTTTAGTCGGGTTCATCAATACCCTTTCGGGAGGTGGGTCGGTGATTAGCTTGTCGCTGCTCGTGATTCTTGGTCTTCCTGCCAATATTGCCAACGGGACGAACAGGATCAGCATTTTTTTTCAAACTTTGTCGTCGGTGGGCAGTTTCACACGGCAGAAGATGTTCACGAATATGCGACCGGTTTATCTTTCCATACCTGCCACCATTGGCGCTATCATGGGCGCCTATCTTGCAGTGGATGTGAATGAACGGGTGATTAAGGCTGCGATGGGCGTTTCAATGGTGATCATGGTTTTCTTCCTGTTTTACAAACCTGATAAATGGCTGAAAGAAAATCCGGTTTTAATGGTTAGACCAATCAGGTGGTGGCAACTTGTCATTTTTTTCTTTGTAGGTTTTTACGGCGGGTTTATCCAGGTTGGGGTTGGGTATTTTCTCCTGATGGCCTTAATGCTTGGCGTTGGTTACGACATTGTGAAGGCGAACGCAGTGAAAAACCTGATCGTGTTTTTTTATGCAATTTTCGCCCTGCTGGTTTTCATGGTTGATGGGAAAGTAAACTATATGTATGGTTTGATTCTCTCGGCAGGAAGTATGATCGGAGCCTGGATCGCCTCATATCTTGCGGTTAAAAAAGGAGCCGGGTTTATCCGGGCGATCATTTTACTTTCAGTGATCCTGACAATTCTTCAAATAACCGGAATCATTAATTTCACTTCATTGCTAAGGCAAATTCTCTGAAATTACATCTCCTGCGGGTTTACTGTTTTTCATATTGCTGGATTTCATCATGAACATATTCCAGTTGAACGCCAGCCTGCCTGAACATCTCTTCCGACTCCTGCCCATCATGGTATTTCCGTTCGCACACAACACGTTCGATGCCGCAGTTGATTATCAGCATTGCACATGTCCGGCAGGGGGTCATCCGGCAATAAAGTGTTGCCTTTTCAAGTGAAATTCCCAGTCTTGCAGCCTGGCAGATGGCATTCTGCTCGGCATGGACGGTGCGCATGCAATGCTGAGTAATCCGGTCATCTTCGTGCAACACCTTTTTCATCAGGTGTCCTATATCGTCGCAATGTGGCAATCCACGGGGGGATCCTACGTAACCTGTTACGAGGATTTGTTTTTCGCGGGCGATCACACAACCGCTGCGGCCACGGTCGCAAGTAGCGCGTTTGGAAATGGCATGTGCAATTTCCATAAAGTATTCATCCCATGAAGGACGGTTGTATTTTTGTGATTCCATTGATATTTAACTAAATGAGGTTGGTCTAAAAAGCCAAAATCACCTCACCCTGACCCTCTCCTAAAGGAGAGGGAATTCCCCTTCTCCTGAGGGAGAAGGGGTTAGGGGTTGAGGGGGTTTGTTTGTTTTTCATTTATTACGAATCGTAATGTTTTTATACTAAACTCTTAAATGGATTGCGTAAATTGTTTATAGTTGCGAATTGCGAATAAATTATCCTGTTTGTGGAATCTGTTGCAGAATGGTTTCAACCTGAACGAACAACTCTTCCCGGCTTCCATTGTTATTCAGCAAAAAATCAGCATCCCTGATACAAGCCTGAAGGTTTTGTTTATTTGGATCGGTTGCGGTCATTTCGCGAGCCTCGTTTTCAAGAAAAGTTTCATAAGAAATATGATCGGTTTCCGATTGTCTCGCCGATATCCGCTGATAGCGCAAAACAGGATCGGCATCCACGGCAAACAGGAAAAACTGACCCTTTTCACGAAGCGAAGCAATTTCCCCAGGGGTGCGGACGCTTTCAATGATACAGTTTTCTCCTCTCCCGACTGCCTTTAAATACAACTGATCCGTGACAAACGACGGAGAATGTTTTCTCCTGAGATCATTTGCAACAACAACCATACTGTCGCGGTTTTCCGGCAATCCCCGCTTTCGTATCTCTTCCAGCAGATAAGCCCTGACCGAATAGTGGCGATATCCTTTGATTTCAGAAAGGTATTCCACAACAGTTCCTTTTCCCGCCCCCAATGTTCCTGTAATTCCGATAATCAGCATGTTAAAAATTCTAAAAGCAAAATAATTTGTAACCTGATTGAACAGTTGTCAATCCTCAAATATTATCCCCATCCTTTTCATCAAAAACGAGGCGTTTAAATTCCGGCACACGCCGGGGGTCAGTTTATAATTGATCTCCATTTTATCGTCTGAGATAGAAATCTCAAAACAGAGGTTTTGTATGTTCTCCGGGAATTCGCTGATCAACGTGCCAAGCAGCAGATCGTGGGTGGCAAACAGTCCTACCAGTTTGTAATTCAGAAGTTGGCGGATAAGCGCTATCGATCCAGACTGTTTATCTGCCGAATTTGTCCCTTTCAGTATCTCGTCAAGCAGGATCAGCATCGGGCGGCCGGTTTTCAGTTCATCAATTATTTCCTTTAAACGCTTAAGTTCCGCATAAAAATAGGATTCCCGTTTTGCAAGTGAATCATTTGTTCGGATGCTGCTGTGAATTTCAACCGGAGAGAAAACCATCCGCCGGGCAAATGCCGGCGCTCCCATCATTGCCAACAGGTAATTGGCTCCGATTGTCCTTAGGAATGTACTCTTTCCCGACATGTTTGCGCCTGTTATGATTCGAAATTGGTTCCAGCCCCTGATTTCAATGTCATTTTGAACACTGGAATCCAATGGGATCAAGGGATGTCCAATCTGCGTCGCGTTGAATTCAAAATCGCCGGCAACCGGCTCCGGATAACAGTATCCGGGATGGTTGAACGCAAAAGTTCCCAGGCTTGACAATGCATCCATTTCGGCCAGAACGTCAAACCAACCGGGCGCCAGCCTGCGGTATTTACTACGCCAACGTTCAGTTGCAATTAAAACATGAATATTGAACATGAATAACCCGTTCAGAATAACCGAAACAAGCATATTCAGGTTTGAATCCATCAGGTTCAGTAGTCTGAACAACTTTCTGATTATTATTCCCGGCTGGATTTTTTCAAATGATTTCAGTTTTTCCTGCAAATTACTATTAAACACGGAACTGAACCTGGTATTTTCAATAAGGGTAAGGGCGTCAGAATACATACGTAAAATTCCGACCTGGGATGTTACCGCCTGATGTACCAACATGGTTTTTCTGCCGAATCCAAAAACAATCAGCAATTGCATTAAAATCATAAACATGGGTAACTGAAACGGCGTTAAACGTGCGATTGACAGGATTAACGTACCAAGCGTAAGCCCTGGAACTATCCAAAACAGCAGATTTAATGACAATAAGCGATGCATTCCCTGGCGCTTTTCAAACCATTCCGATACGGCGTCAAGGTCGCTGCCGGAAGTTTTCCGGTTCATGAAGATAATGCGGAAATTTTGCCGGAACTCAAGGTTGTCGGACAGTTCTTTCACCGCCTCCTGACGTTCACTGATCTCATTACGATAATGAAAAGCCTGACAGAAATAATCCGCCAGTTTTTTGCTTCCAAAATTGGTTGAAGTGCGGTTTACATACTGATAAAGTGATCGTTGACCAAAGATATCGAGGTCAAAAGTATAAGGGTGATCCTGGCTGATAAACTCGATTCCTGGGTCAAACCCGGAATAGTCATCATTTAACGCCTTTATCTCCTGTTCATTGATAAATATCATTTGCTGAAGCCGAAGAATGCGCTTTTTCAAATGGTTGTCATACCAACCGGCAAAAATAAAACCAACAAAAAAGAAAACAGAGGCAGAGATAAAAAGAAAGCCCGGATTTCTGAAATGGAAATAGAGCGAAACCCCTGTAAGCAAAAACATTAGCAGCCTTAACCAGGGAATCCAGCGAAGCGGTTTTCTAAGATGGTCAATTTCAGAAATGAATTCACCGATCCGCTGACGATAAATAGTTAATGGCAAACTCATTTCTGAAATTTAGAGGAATTCCCAAGATTTGGTTATTCAATAATAATTTTCTTTAGTGACGTGCCATCATCGGTTATAATCCGTACAAAGTAATTCCCTTTTGGCTGACCTGACAAGTTAAAAGAATAGCTATCCTTTGTGGAACAATTGGTAACGCTGATTACTTTTCCTTCAAGAGTAACAACCTCAACCTTCATTTGGAGAATCCTGTGATCCGAAGAGCTGATGGTAAACATACCGTTGTTAGGATTCGGAAAGATCAATATATTCCCCTGGATTCGTTCAGGCATACTGACAAGCCCATCTTGCGAAACCGTTACATTGACCGGGGTTAACCCGTTTACAATTACCGTGATTACGGCTGTCCGCAGGTTCATCCCGGTGTTTTCCTCATAAACAGCATCAATGGTTCCGTTCCCATTACCTGAAAGTGTTACGGCACACCAAGAAACATTTGAATTGACCGTCCAGTTGGTATTCGAAGCCACGGTGAAATTTGTAGCGCCTGCTGCAACAGTCACGTTCCGGTTGGCGGGCGTAATCAATAATATTGGGGTAATTCCCGCCTGGGTGACAGTAACAACCATGGTGGCCATTCCGGTAACCGAAACCGAAATATTCGCTATCCGCTGTGAAACGGAAATATTCTCCTGATAGGTAGCAATCAAAACGCTGTTTCCGCTGCCCGCAGGCGTAACTGTACACCATTCCTTGTCGCTGACAGCCGACCATGACGAATTGGTTGTAACATCGAAATTTGTAATCCCTGGCGCTGTTGGTACATTTTGGTTTAAAGGTGATACAAACAAAATCGGCGCCGCCCCCATTTGGGTTACCAGAACAACAACAGGTGAAATTCCGGCAACTGTTACAGTAATATTGGCGACACGGGTAATGACTGATGTATTTTCAGCATAAGTCGCTATAATTGATCCATCTCCGGTTCCAGAAGGCGTTACAGTACACCATGTCTGGTCGCTCGACACAATCCAGGATGAATTGGATATTACATTGAAATTTGCGCTTCCAGGAACAGAGGTAACGGTCTGGTTTGGAGGAGTGACAGAAAGAGTGGGAGCCGCCCCAGCCTGGGATACTGTAACTATAACAGGAGATACCGCGGCAGTGGTGACGGTAATATTTGCAACACGGGATGAAAACGATGTATTCTGACCATAATTGGCAGTAATAGCGCCGTTGCCTGTTCCGGTGGGCGTAACCGTACACCAGGGCTGATCGCTGGTTGCCGTCCACGGAGTAGTTGCATTGGTAACAACATTGAAATTGGTGGTTCCGGCAGTTGCTGTCACCGGTTGATTGGGCGGGGTTACGGTGAGCGAAAGTACATCGCCAGCTTGTGTTACAGTTACAACAACAGGCGATAATCCTGTAACGTTAACAGTTACATTGGCAACCCTGGAGGTGGTTAGTGGATTCTGGGTATAGTTGGCAGTTATTATCCCATTGCCATTTCCTACCGGGGTAACGGTACACCATGTCTGGTTGCTGAGGACAGTCCAACCCGAGTTTGAAGTCACGTTAAAAGTTGTAGAACCGGCGGGCGCGGCTACATTCTGGTTTAAGGGCGCCACAGTCAGGGTGGGAGTGGTTGTACTTCCCGTAATATTCACGTTATCAATTGCCCAGGAGTAGCCGAATGTTCCCGTATAGTTCCACCGGAATCGAACCTGGGACTGCCCTGCGGTGGCAGGTACCGGCTGGTTGAAAGTTGCCGGATTTGTTGCTGATGTTGTTGTAAACTGTTGGATTTGGGTCCATGTAGTTCCGTTGTCATTACTGTACGAAAGCTTACCTGAAGATCCTGTGTAAGACTTGAAATAATGGCTGAACTGAAGGTTAACTGAGGTGTAAGTGGATAGGTCGAGGGTGGGAGTGACAAGATCGGCATTTTGCGAATTGCCGGTTCCATAAGCGTCGCTGTTAAGGAATGCGTAATTCCCGGTGAGAGCGGGATTTGGCGATTGACCCGTGATTACGCCAAATGTCCATATCTGTCCATTTCCCTGGTGATCAACCTGCGACCAACATGAAGGGATTGTTGTGCCGGAGAAACTTTCTGTGAAAGGTAAAGTATAGATTCCGCAGAGGGTGGTAAAATTTAGGTCATTTCCATAGAAAGTGCCGTTTGCATTTGTGGCATAAGCGCGAAGGTGGTAAAGGGTGTTTGCTGTAAGACCGGTTAAGGAACTTATAAAAATTCCCAGACCGGAGCCATCGGTTGTATGGTTATCAGTGATGGTTGGGTTTGCGGCACTGCCCCAGCAAACGCCGCGCACTGTAACCGGCGATCCTCCATCGGAAATGACATTGCCCCCGGAAATGGCTGTCGTCATTGTTATAGTTGCAGCAGCCGTAGTTGCTACATTTGCGCCTCCCGGAATAAAGGTCATATCAGAGCCGTATGTAGTTCCATCGCTGTTAACGCCGACAAGACGATAATGGTAAGCCGTTCCTGAAATCAGCCCTGAAACAGGCGAATTCACATTGCTTGTAGTTGTACCTGATCCAGCGGATATAGTAGCTGTATTTGTTCCATAAGTGATAGTAGTTCCATATTCAAAATGGTAAGTGGTTGCCAGTCCATTGGGATTGATTGTTCCGTTCAGGGTAGCGCCTGTTCCGGTGATCGCCGTGGCGGCAGTTGTTACAACCGAAGGGTTATTGGCAAATTTGAACGAAGCAATTTTGGTTGACCATGGCCAGGTTCCTCCGTAAGTTCCGATAAATTCATTGGTTGTCCAGAATGTCAGATTATCTGTTGGGTCAACATTGATAGCAGAATAGTCGCCCCAGCGGGTTGCCCCGGTAATTGAAGCTGCCCCGGTTTGAATAATACCTTCAGCAACCGTCATTGCTCCAATCGGATCGGATGACCGGCGACCAGTGAAATATATCGAAGGATACATCGTACTGTTTGAAACGGTATAAGCAAGCCCAATATCGCCACTGGCATTCATGGCAATACTGCCCAGCCACCGCGATTTGCCATCGCCCGGCGCATACGTGCCCTGCTGATAAACAGACCATATTGTACCTGTTTTTCTGTATTCATACCAACGTACGCCTGCAATATTACTACCCGTATTCACATTGTGGCAGGTTACGAAGGTTTCATAGGAACCAAAATTCCGGTATTGGTTTCTGAACATTAAACGGTCGCCCAACCCATCGAGTTTATTGGTAGTGCCTTGCTGAGGAATCACGCCTGTAAAGGTTCCAAGCATCGTATATGCAGTAACAGGGAGGTTGGCGACAAAAGTGAAGGTGGAATTTGTAGTAGTGACCCAATCGGCATGAAGCGCCCATATCCTGAGTTCGCTGGCTCCGCCGGTGGTATTATCGTTTATATATGTGAAGTAGTTGGGGTCGCCCACGGGTGCAGCGGTTCCGTCGCCATCGGATGGCAGCATGGAATAACAATCAGCGCCAGCTCCAGCGCCCGTACCGCCAAGGGTTTCGGTTTTAAAATAGATCATCCTTGCGGTCGGATCTCCCGTTAGCATTTTGCTGCGTTCGAGAACGGCTCCTGCGGCTCCAATGAATGGCGTACTGCCAAGATTAGTATTGAACCGGTTTACGGCGAGGTAATATCCATCGTTCCACACTCCCAGCTTTGGATAGTCGGGCATATAGTCGAACTGGAAAGCATATCTGAAGTAACTGCCTGTAGGGTCGGGAGTAGTCGAAATTGCGACCAGTTCATATTCTGTAAAGGGAGAACCTGAACAGTCGATGGCAAACTGACTGATCAGCCAGCGATCGGCATTTTCGTCATATAAAACGACTGCATCCCCGTCATTATGGTCGTTCCAGTTACCATTGAAGCCATTCCAGATTGTGGAGGTAGTCACTGGTCCATACATCGAGGTTCCTGTTTTACTAAAAATCTGCAACATGCAGTTTACAACCTGAACATAATGATTTGGACCCACATCACCGCATGGATCCGGAGGGGTATAACGTCCAACGGTATTATTTCCGTTGGTAAGTCCGTTGAAATTCTGTATCGGAACTGCGGCAACGGCAGTGGAATTGTCGGTATATTCTGTCTGTAGCGCTTTGTCTGCCACATCGCTGTAATCTATTGGAATCTTCCTGAACTTGTTTGGAACTTCCCTTCCCTCATTTTTGTGAAACCACTTTGCCCAGAAAGGTTTCTTTACCGGTTTCATATCCCTTAGCGGGATCGAAACATCGGAATAGACACAGGCTTTAACTTCAGGAACTCCTGCGATTTGTTTTTGCGCAATAAGCAGGCTGCTGGTCACAAGCATGACCAATAAGACCGTAATAATTCTTTTCATTGGTTGGAGGAGGGATTAAAAAATTGATAATGAATGAATTTTAGGTAAGAGGGAGTTGCAAAATTACAGTTTTTTCCTTTAAGGGGAAGGATTTATTTTGAATACAGATCATAGAAAGTGGAACTTTTGATGAATATCAAAAGCATTTGATTACCGTATTTAAAACCGTAAATTTGCATCAATAAATTCTTTGGGATATGAGCAAAAATAAGTTAATCCGTTTTGATTGGGCTATGAAAACGATACTTCGCGACAAAGCCAATTTCGATGTGCTGGAAGGTTTTCTCGCCGCTTTGCTTGAAGATGATA
>JBAXRP010000195.1:0-8652 GCA_037131145.1 Bacteroidota bacterium | reverse complement strand
CCCTCGTCCCTCGTCCCTCGTCCCTCGTCCCTCGTCCTTCGTAAATCGTCCCTCGAAAAAAGCCGGAATCCCTCAACTCAGGATTCCGGCTTTTCACAGAAGGGGGGGCGGGGTTACCTCGTCTTCACCAATTTAATGGTTTCAACATAATCATCGGCAACAACCCTTACAAAATAGAGTCCGCCCGGCATGTCATTGAAGCGGAATTCATGCTTCATGACGCCAATTATGTTTTCTGTGAGAACTTTTTCGCCGCTCATTGTGTAAACTTCAACTTTTACTTTGCTGTATATCCGGTCGCCCATTTGTACCAACGTGAAATTGCCGTTAGTCGGGTTCGGATAGAGGTTGAAAAATGTACTAACAGTAGCGAATGGCGCTTCTTCCTGTCCGGTAGCAATTACTTCTGCAATCTTTTTAGAGGTGCAGAACTGTCCGGTTTGAGTGATTTTGCCAAGCAGGTAACCGCCGGAATGTACTTTGGTTCCCTCTTTATAGAGAATCTTCACGCCTGCAATAAAAGTTGCGCTACCGGCAGGCTGAACCACAAAGGTTGTTCCGTCTCCGGCAACTGTGATAGTGTTGGTGGCATTGTAACATTCCGTTGTGGTTATTTGGCCGGTTACGTATATGTTTGAACAAACTGTTGAGGTTTGTCCAACAGTCCAGATTCCGGTTGCCACACAGTAACGTTCATCAGTAACTGTTACGCCGTAATTTCCCGGGTTCAAACCGGAGATATTCATGGTTGTTGCGCCGTTACTCCATAAAAATGCATATTCGCCGGTACCGCCTGTAACAGAAAGAACAACGCCGCCATCATTACCCGTTGGGCAACTGGCAGGAGTAGTGGCTGCGGTTAAACCAATTGCCGCAGGTTCATAAATATTTCTCCAGCTAAATATTAAGCAGTTATGAGAGTCTGTTATCGAAATATCGTAGCGACCCGCCTGTAATCCGCTGATGTTTGGAGTTGTTGCTCCGTTACTCCATAAATAGTAATACGGAGGCGTACCTCCCTGAGTCATTATTGTTGAAATAGCGCCGTCGTTTGCGCCGTGACATGAGATATTTATTGTTTGTCCTCTCCACGATACTTCGCTCGGTTCTGTCACCATCCAGCTTCCTATCGCTTCATAACTGTTTAAATCTGTAACTGTCACATTGTAAAATCCCGCCGATAAGCCAGTCACCGACGAGGTTGTTTCACCTATGTTCCATAAATAGGAATATGGAGGGAAACCACCAGAAACCGTTGTGCTTATTGCACCATCAGCGGTACTATTACACAATGTATTGGTAACCGTTCCGGTAACTGAAAGCGGATCGGACAGGGTGGTAAATGAATAATCGCTTGTCCAGATACTGTAAGTGTTGTCGCCGCAATTCGAACGAACATATACATGGTAAATAGTGTTTGGCGACAATCCGACAACCGTCGCGCTGATGGCTTGTGTTGCCCCGGAAGCGCTCAAACCTGTTTGTCCGCTGCCTGGAGCGCCACTCGTTCTGACTTCATATTCGTACCCGTTGCCAGGCGCCTGCACCGGGGCAGTCCATGAAATTGTTGCAGTTGTAGAGGTAACAGCCGATGAAGTTACTGCGGATGGCATTTCGCACGGGGGAAGAACGGTAACTGTCACAGTTTTTGTCCTGGCACAGCCGGTTGAAGGCGCGGTTGCCGTGGCTAAGTATGTAATGGTTGCCGCCGGTTTTGAGTAAACCGTAGTCATGGATTCTCCATTGTAAAGCGAAGTTGCGCCAGCGTCGGTATATAGGTTAGCGTAAGGCGTCCACACCATGGTTGTTGGCATTAGATAACCCAAAACCATATTTGGACGAGCATTACCGAAGCTGGTTGGCGTAGTGGCGGCAAGAATCATTGCCGCTGTTTCATTATCAGCCCGGTACCAGTTTGTACTCACAAAACCAGGATCGGTATTTGTCATCTGCACAAAATCGGTAGAAGTACCGGCGTTTCCGTTACTGTATGAAGTCTGAATTACAAGATTCCGCGAACCATCCCACACAAACGGCGTGGAAAGGGCGTGAGTTACAGTTCCTACTGCAATAGGGACAGTTACAGGGGGGAGAGCATTTGTAAGCCCGCCAATGAATGAAGCCCCTGATAAAACAGTTGATGTAGTATGTGCCATATCAATCTGAAAATTATTAAGGCTGCCGCTGAAGGTTGAGCCCACGCCGGTAACGGTAAACATGATCGAGTTGATAGGCGCTCCCGCAGGAATACCGGCAGCGGTAAGTTCGCTCGCAAGAATTAGCATCTGATGTTTCGATCCGCCAAAATAATTATTATATGGCGAAGGGTATCCAGTTGCAGCATTGGTGGTTGTTCCATTGCCAAAAACTCTCGAAATATTCACAACGCCGCCGGTTGCAGCGAGTTGCTGGATGGTTCCCGCATTGATTGCAGGGGCTGCCGGAGTTACTGTGATTTCGGATGGAGTAGGAAGAACTGTAACTGCAACCGATTCGCTTGCATTACAACCCGTCAGAAGATCATTTGCCATAGCCGTATAAATGGTAGTACCGGCAGGATATACGGTTTGAAGCGCGCCGGAAAGGTTTCCGGGCATCCATAAATAGGTGTAGTTCGGATTTGAGCTCGTCACATTAAGCGCGCTGGATTGACCGGCACATATTGTTGAAGGCGTTGCGGTTGGAAGAATGGAAGGTCCGGGGGTTACATTTGCCATAACTGCCGTGCGTGTGGATTCGCAACCTGATCTGACTTTCCAGTCATAGAAATAGTAATAATATGTAGGATATCCCACAAAGCTGTTACCGGTAATTGAAACAATTCCCGGTAATGTATAAGGATAAACAGCGCCACCGCTGTTTCTGTACATACTTACTCCACCTGCTGCAACACTGTAACCAATCCTGTAGTTTGATCCAAAAGGAATGGTGAAGTTTACCGGAATATAGGTTTTCACATTGATATCGGAGGCGGTAACCGGCCACGATATATTATATAACACTAATCCATCATTGGCTGCAATATAAAACTTCACTGTTCCTGCCGCTCCCGGATAAACATAAACCCCCTCCATAGTCATATTGTTGGCTGTAACATCAAAGGTGAGGTAATATTCAAGCGCCTGCGCGCCGTTCGATCCTATCGCCGTGCTGGTCGGTCCTACAGAAAAAGTACTTCCCGAACCTCCCGCGGCGGCGGCAACATAAAACGATGTGGATGAAGTGATAACCGGCGTGGTAAAAGAAGTCCCCGTTCCGAGTTTAACGCCCCCGGTGGGAACCTGGTACCAGTTCAGCGTTGAACCCGCATTCCCCGCGGCTCCTAAAACAACAGTTCCGGTTCCGCAGCGACTTCCACCGGTTATTCCGGTAACCTGCGGAGCCACCACGTTCATTGTAAACTGAGGCGACGTACAGAAAATCCCCGCGCTGTTTTTAATGAAAACTTTGTAGAAAGTAGTAGTAGTAAGGGTCGGCGTGGCGTAACTGCTGTTAGTGGCTCCCGGAATATCAGTAAATGTAATATTATCATTTGATCCCTGCCATTGGAAAGTCGCAGAACCAAAACCGCTGACTGAAGTTAAAGAAATTATAGCGGAACCGCTCATGCAAATAGTTTCCGGCGACGAGGTAATCAATGGGTTGGTAGCTATAACCGTAATGGTTGATTGCGCTGTATTGGAGCAAAGCGATTGTGAATTGTTTCCCGTACAAATGTAAGTTGTTGCAATCGCTGC
This sequence comes from Bacteroidota bacterium, assembly GCA_037131145.1. GTDB lineage: Bacteria > Bacteroidota > Bacteroidia > Bacteroidales > FEN-979 > CAIVAT01. Next base: position 4,915 of record JBAXRP010000195.1, on the reverse strand, counting down.
CGCCGATTTAACATAAACAGCGCTGGCGTTTACGTTAGGTAGATATGGAATCGTGCAGGCTGCATTGGTGAACAGGTTTGTAACCGGGCTCCACGAGTAGCTGTCATATTCTGCAACCATCGAAGTAACCGATAAGGAAAGAATTTCATCGCTGCATAACGTTTTATCTGAAGTGATGGTGAGCGTTGGCGGCGTTGTAATAGTAGCGATAACCGGCACGCGCGGACTGTTACAACCCACTGTCACCGACCAGTCATAAAAATAGTAATAAGCCGAAATTGTACCTGTGGCTCCTAACCTGCCGCTCGTGATTGTCATCGCTCCGGGATATGTGCAATATGGATTTGTAGCGAATGGACCGCCGATGATATTGGCGCTGGCGTCTCTGATAAGTGAAGCAACGCTGCCCGTGCGGCTGGTCATATCGAGAAAATAATCGGTTCCCATCTGTACTGTCCAGTCAAGAGGAATATAGGTCTTGATACCCGGTAATGTTGTGCCTGTGCAGTTGAAGGCAAGTGATTGAAGAATTGTCCCTGATGAGTTTTTCAAGGCTACATTTACCGTGCCGGCTCCCGTTCCTATCGGGTAAATATATACTCCATTGATCAGGACTGACTGACTTACTACGTTGAACAGCAATCCTCCCTCGAGAGTGTAGGTTTCGGTGGCTCCATTACCCGGGGCGCCAACAGAAACAGTTGCCGATCCTGGTGAATTCGAACTAACATAATAGGGAGTTGTTGAAGTGATGACAGGCGTAACGAAGGATGAACCTGTTGCCAATGCCGTACCCCCGGTTGTGGTGGAATACCAGTTGAGCGTTCCACCCGAACCCGTTGCGCCCAGAGTAACGGACCCAGGACCGCAATGACTTCCAGGCGCGGTTGAATTGACCATTGGATTGTTCACAGTCGCAGTTACAAAAGGCGTAACACATTCCTGACCTGCGCCATTTTTTATTGTGAGTTTGTAATAAGTGGTGGCTCCCAGTATGGCTGTTGTATAATTCAGATTTGTTGCCCCTGAAATATCAGTAAAAGCAATCCCATCAGGTGAATTCTGCCACTGGAAAGTTGCCGCGCCATAACCGGTTGCCGGCGATACCGTAAACGCCGCTGAACCGCTTATGCAAATCGTTTCAGGCGTGGCGGTTATAACCGGGGTTGAAGGTAACGACGTAAAGACAGTCTGCGCTGTGTTTGAGCAAAGCGTTGAGGTATTCGTGGCATTGCAGGTATAGGTTGTAACAACGGGCGCCGCCGATTTTGCATATAAAGTAAGCGCGCTGGAAACGCCATTGTATGGGATGACGCATGCAGGATCGGTATAAAGGTTAGTTGCCGGGCTCCAAAGAAAAACATCAAAAAATGAGGATTGAGATGTAACGCTTAATATTGCAACCTCATTGCTGCACACGGTTTTGTTGCCGGTAATGGTAAGCGCCGGTGAAGGCGTAACAGTTGCCGTTACTGCGCTTCGCGGACTCGAACAGGCAACAAAGCCGCCAAAGGTAAACTTTGGACGCACAGAATAGGTAGCAAGATTCGTGGTAAAATCGGCGCAGGTTATCGAGCCAGCAGATGAAGCCGATTTTTGAACATGAATTGTTGAAACAAACGAACTGTTATCAGCAAGGCAGGTACTGCTCATTGTTGACGAACTGGATGAGTTACCGTGGCAAATCTCGATAACAATATTTGAAACTCCATCCCATGTGAAAGGAGTCTGGAATAACATAGTATTCACGCCTATCGTTGGCGTTTGCGTTGCCGCTGTATATACCGCGGTAAATGAAGGCGAAAGAAACGACGACATATTCGTTGCTGTAGTGTGTCCCATTTTTATAGAAAAATCAAGCATCGCCATTACGCCGCTTGTAATTTCAATGGCAAGCGATGTAATATCGCCTCCGGCGATTCCGGCAGACATCAGTTCTGCGGAAGTAATCAGATATTGATTATGCGTGTTTGACCATAAACTGTAAAATGGATTCGGGTAGGTACTACTCGAAGTGGCGCCCGCGCCAACCGAAACAATACCTGATGTGGATGTTTCGGCGCCAACAAAATATGTAGTTGTAGCGTTGATTACCGGCGTGGTAAAAGGTGAACCGGTTCCAACCGCAAAGCCGCCGGAAGCGGATGGATACCATTTCAATGTTCCGCTGCCCGCAGTTGCCGCAAGCGTTACCGTTCCGGTGCCGCAACGAATTGCAGGCGTGGTGGAGGTGATATTGTTGGCAAACGTAACCTGTACCGCAATGGAAGTTGCTGCGGAAGGTCCGTTCTGACAGGTTACAACGCATTGGTACCATGTTGTTTCAACAGGCGTTGCCGTGTATGATCCGCCATTGGCGTTGGCGATATTTGTGAAGGTAACGCCATCGGCGGAACTTTTCCACTGGTAGGAATTTCCTGTTCCGACAATGGGATTCTGCAGGGATAATACAACATTCTGACCCAGGCAAATCCCGCTGGCAGAAGCGATTGTATTGCCTGGATTTGGCGTAGTGCAGGAAAAACTGGGCATTCCGGCAAATTCGTCAGCGCCAACATCGGGAGCGGAGGCGGGAAATGCGGGATTATCTGGATAACCCGGATTTGGGTATCTCGGATGATTGTCATAATCATCGTTCACCGCAATTGGCGATGATACTGGCGTACCGCCACTTTCACACTGCGTGGTTGTTGTGGTAAGCAGGTGAAGATCGTATGGCGCTGTGGCGGTATTGACAAATGGCGGAATTTCGGAAAATGAACCTGCATCGCGAGGAGCTACCAACGTTTTGTAGTCGGTCATGGTGGAATCCTTGTTAATTCCATCATAAAAAATATAGTTGCCAACCGGAGAGGATGAAAGCGCGTAGAAATTGTTGGTGTTTGAAATGTTAGCGTAATAGGTCGCATTATAGACGCCGCTTCGCCTGAATGCCACAGTAAATCCCGAACTTCCGGCGTGGTCGGATTTATTTACAAGAATATTATTTCGTAAATCGAGCGTAGTTGTTGATGATACGTAAAGCGTTGATGTTCCAAAGGAGCCTGCCGAACTAGTGGCATTCAGGAATACGGTATTATAAAAGGCATTTGCCGTTGTTCCTCCTGAAATATTGATCCCGATGATTGCATTTGTTCCACTTGCGGTTGGGGCTTTCAGATCGGAAATATAGTTGTTATAAATGTTCATGGTCGTTCCCGCCGAAACATATATCCCGTAAACAATACCTCCGGATGGCGTTGCAGTAAAATTATATATCTTGTTTTTGTAAACATTACAGGATGCGCTACCGGTACCAACGCTGATACCATATATTGTTCCGCCCCCGTTAAAGGTGTTTAAATCATTTCCATAAACCGACCGCGTATTGGCTGCCTGGAGATTAATACCATAAATAGTCCCGCTGCCGCCGGTGATATTAGTGATGATATTATTAAACACATTCTGGGTATGACCGGTAACCGTATTGGAATTTACACCATAGAATGTAGAAGTTCCGGTGACAACGATATTCGAAAAGTTGTTGCCTGAGATATTCTCGGTGCCTGTTGGGGAAGCTCCAACATAGTAACAGTAAAATATTCCGGATGCGCCGCCTCTCGTGATGGTCCCCGATGTTGAGTTGTTAGCAATATTGCTGATTCCGGGCGTAAGCTGGCTAACGGAATTGTAGATAAGGTAAGTGGTTCCTGTGGTCATAAAGCTCGAACCCGAAAAAGTGTTGCCGCTGATACTGATTAAAGTGGAAGCGGCGCCCCCGGAGTTATAGATGTATCCGAAAGTTCCCGTTGTGGAAACGCTTGAGTTTAGAGTAACATTGTTATTATCGAATACCGGATTACCTGTTGCTGCGTTATTTATGCCATACAAGGCGTGTGTAGCTCCGCCCTGGGTAAGGTTAATAGTGTTGGAGTTGGTGGTAAACGAGGAGGTAGTCCCGGTGGAATGAAAAATCCCATATAGAATAGCAGTGGCGGCAGTTCCACCACCGCCGGTGTTGTTTATTACGTTGTATGAAACATTGGCTCCATTCTGGTAAATCAGGTAAACGCCGTAAGAAGTAGAGGCAGTATTCCCGGCAAAATTCCTGATGGTGTTACCAACGCCGGAAGCTCCAACAACCACGTTTTGATCATAAAAATCATACGGCGCTGAAGTGTGGTTATAACCGCGCAGGATGATGCCAGTAAAAACATTGCTTATGTTATTCCCGGTGATGGAAATACTTTCGTTTCTTCCTCCCACTGAAGTAACAGTAACGCCGGTAGCCGATGAAATCGTGGATGTTGGAATGTTATTGGAAAGGTATATCCCGGCAACGTAAGCGCTGGTTCCCTTGTTCATGGTAACGGCTGCGTTTTTGATCGTAACATATTTACAGCCGTCGGTGGCGTCAGCCTTACGGAGGTAATAACCGTATTCTATGCCTTGCAGGGTAGCGGCTACATCAATGCCATCAAAGGTAACATAATCAGTTCCCTGAAGAGTAATTACAGCATCTCCCTGGCCTCCAAGAGTAGATGTAGCCTTTGACCCTCCATCGGTACGGGTAATCAATGGATTATTGCCGGCGCCGCTTTTCTGAAAGATTATCGAACCGGAAACTTTTCCACTTGCTGTCAATACCAGCGAATCAGTAATTGTCTCGGTATGTCCTGTAGCAACAAGGAAAGTGACTCCTCCGGAGCCAACGCCTTGCGAGTTAAGCGCCGAAATAGCGGCGGCAATGGTAGGGAAACTGGGATTTCCGGAAGGAATGTGGTAAATCCCGTTAAGTTGCGCTAAGGCAGCGACTGAAAACATCAGCGCAATGATTAGAAAGAACAGGTTTTTCATAAATACGGTTTTAGTTTATTGGTCAAAAGTATAAAATAAACAGACCTGAAAAACGTCAGGCGTTGGAAAAACGAGGGAC
>JBAXRP010000194.1:0-8694 GCA_037131145.1 Bacteroidota bacterium | reverse complement strand
CAAACCATGCAAAAAGATGAAGCCATCAATGAATTTATCCGCTCCATCAACGACATCCAGGGAACTCTGGATACTATCAAGCAGAAAGAGAACATCATAAATCTTACCACCGACCGTGGCGGCGAGTTAAAACTCTCTGCCAAAGATCAGATTAAAAATGATATTCAAACCATCTACGGAATGATGCAGAAAAACAAGGAGACTATTGCAGCCTTGTCCAAAAAACTGAGAAACTCTGGTATGAAGGTCGAAGAATTGAATAAAATGGTTGACCGTTTGAACAAAGATCTTGCCTCAAAAGCTGTTGAAATTGAAGACCTTCGCACAAAACTTGCCAAGCTGAACACCTCTTTTGAAAGGGCAAATCTGAAAATTGACACACTTTCACGCACCGTTCAGGATCAGGGTTCAAAAATTTCAAATCAAACTCAAACCATTGCAGAACAGGACGAAGCGCTTAATACCGCCTACTATGTGATCGGAACAAACAAAGAACTTAAGAAAAGCGGGATTATAAAAAGCGGTGAAATCCTCTCGGATTTTAATAAGGAGCTATTTACCAAAATTGACATCCGTAAGATTACCGAGATTTCAATTTTAAGCAAGAAAGCTAAAATTTTATCCAGCCATCCATCCAACGCCTATAAGTTCACAGGCGATAAAAAAGTAATTCAGGCGCTCCAAATCCTCGATTACAAATCATTCTGGTCAAATTCAAAGTATCTCGTTATTGTCGTTGATTGATCGAACTGATAGTAAATATAAAAGGGGCTCCCGTCAGGTGCGCCCCTTTTTTATTGATATTTGCACCCAAACCTAAATTTTACTGCCATGAATCGAATAATCATTGTAATATTTGTTGTTCTACTTTTTTCTGGTGATGGTTTTTCACAGAAAACCACAGGGAATCAATTTAAAATGGCGTTTTATAACACCGAAAACCTATATGATACTATTGACGATCCTCTCAAATCGGATGAAGAGTTTTTACCCAACTCGAAAATCGCCTGGAATACTGAAAGATATAACGTCAAGCTGAATAATATCGCCAGGGCTTTGATTTCCATTGACAGCGTCAACCTTCCGGCAGTGATTGGCTTTGCCGAGGTTGAAAACATTGACGTTCTCATGGATTTGATCAATAAAACCGGGCTGAAAAGAGGAAAATATGAAGCAATTCTCGAAGAAGGAAGCGATCAGCGGGGTATTGACGTCGCGTTGATTTACCGTAAGGAAGTACTTCAATATATTGGGCATTGGGCGTTTCCTTCTGCAAATTCATTCAAAACGCGAATGGTACTTTATGTAAAACTTGCCGATAGTAAGAAAGATACTTTTCACATTTTCGTAAACCATTGGAAATCTCGTTCAGGAGGAGCCACTGAAACCGAAGCTCAGCGGTTGGAAAATGCACAGGTTCTCAAGCATTTTACCGATTCGGTTCTTTCCCGAAATGCAGGCGCTAAAGTTATCATCATGGGCGATTTCAACGATGAGCCAAACAATAAAAGTCTTTCGGAAACCCTTAACGCAATGAAACCTGTGAAAAATGTAATCCCGACAGGGTTATACAATTTAATGTACGATCGATTTCTTGCCGGTGAAGGCACCCTGTTTTACAAAGACTGGGATTTGTTCGACCAATTTATTGTGTCTGGAAATCTGCTGATCGCCAAAAGAGGAAAAAAGCCAGCAATCGAGCCTCCCTACTCTTTCATTTTCAATCCCGATTGGCTATTGTTTAAGAATAAGGAAGGCGTGATGATTCCAAACCGTACAGCGGGTTCAAAGGAATACTTCGGCGGTTTCAGCGACCATTTACCGGTTTATATAACTGTGAATTATTAGAAAATAACCACCCTTGAAATCACAGGTTAGCGAGACTCCACCCGGAACGCGTAAGAAATAGACCTTATTTGCAGAATATCTCAGCAACAACCGGGAAATGGTCTGACGCATATCGTCCTTCGCGTGATTCGCGGATTACATGATAATTTACAGCCTTTGCGCCATATCCGGTGAAAATGAAATCAATCCGCTCAACGGCAGGTTTAGAGGAATCAAAGTTGTTAAAAGTTCCGTCGGGACCCATTGTCATGCTTTTGTCCGCTGTTTTTGAATCAATTAATAAACCGGTGAAAAGTTTGAAAGGCTCGCTTTCAGTTCCGGTATTGAAATCGCCCATGAGAATAACCGGTAAATCTGATTTATTCAAACTTTTAATTTTCTGAAGAATCAGAATGGCGCTGTTTTTCCTGGCTTGAACACCTATATGATCAAAGTGTGTATTGAAAACCCAGAATTTCTTTCCACTGAGAATTTCCTTGAAAAAGCCGTAAGTGCAGATCCTTTCCAATGCAGCATCCCAGCCTACGGAAACTTTTTCCGGCGTAGGAGATAGCCAGAAAGTTCCCTGTTTGATTAACCTGAATTTCCTCGTATCATACCATATAGCGCTGAACTCTCCCTTTGCTTTGCCATCGTCGCGACCAACGCCAATGTGACGATAATTAGTGAATGAACTGTCAATATAACTCACCTGGCGCGCTAAACCTTCCTGTATTCCGAAAATGCCGGGGTTCACAGTTCTAATTTGCCCGCATAGCCATACCTTTCGAAAAAGCCATCCATTCTGACCATCCCCGGAATTGTCATTCCTGATGTTGTAGGTGAGAATTGTAAGTTTTTGGCTATGTACTTCCAGCATCGGAAGTATAATAATCATAATCAGTAGTAATCGTTTCAGTATCATATCAAGGTTTTTTCGTCGCCAAATTTAACTGATTCATTTCAATTGCAATTATCTTTAAAAAGAAATGCGCCTTTCACTGTAAGATTTCAAAGACTCAATTTGATTAAAGTTAATCAATATGTTTTTATCGTCTTTGCCCTTTGGCTGTGAAATGCAGGTTAAGATTAGCGCTACTTTTGTAAAATGGAGTTATAATATCAGATATTTCGTTTTATTCGATTACTCTTTATCAAAATTACACCTCATGTTTACATTAATGGTTTTTGTTTTTATTATTGGTTATACTGCAATTGCACTTGAACATCCGCTCAAAATCAATAAATCGGCAACCGCGTTGCTCCTTGCCGTAACCTTGTGGGTGTTGTTTGTTATCGGTGGGGAACAGTTATTGGTCAATACCGCTACATTCCATGAATATTTGCTGAATAATCCAGAAGGTAATTTCCTTGACTGGCTCTCACACCATGCGCTGCTCGAACAACTCGGAGAAATATCAGAGATATTATTCTTCCTGCTGGGCGCCATGACGGTAGTTGAACTTGTGGATTCACATGAGGGTTTCCGCATCATCACCGATAAAATCACCACTACCAATAAAGTTAAATTACTCTGGGTGATTAGCTTTATCACCTTTTTTTTATCCTCAATACTGGATAACCTCACCACATCAATTATAATGGTAGCATTGCTGAGAAAGCTAATCGGCGATAAAAAAGAGCGCTGGTTCTACGCCGGCATGGTGATAATTGCAGCTAACAGCGGCGGCGCTTTCAGCCCAATTGGCGATGTCACTACAATTATGCTCTGGGTTGGCGGGCATATTACTTCTGTCAATATTATTTTGAAAACCTTCGTTCCCGGTTTATTTTCAATGTTGATACCGCTCGCGCTGATCTCATTAACCATGAGGGGAATAATCCACCGACCGATGCAAAAAACCGGGGAACAAACGAAAGACCCAACTACGCCATTTGAGCGGAACCTGGTATTCTGGCTTGGAATCGGTTCGCTGTTGTTCGTTCCTGTGTTCAAAACCATTACCCAACTTCCGCCATATATAGGCATTTTACTTGGACTTAGCGTATTGTGGATCGTTACCGAAATTATGCACAAATCGAAAAATGATGAGTACCGGTCAAAAAGAACTGTTGCAGGTGTTTTGCACCGGGTTGATACCAGCACGATCCTTTTCTTCCTTGGAATCCTTCTCGCGGTTGCCGCCCTTCAAACAGCAGGACACCTCGAAGTCCTTGCCAGTTTCCTCGACCAACATGTCGGTAATTTATACATTATCAACATCATTATTGGACTACTTTCATCGGTTGTTGATAATGTTCCGCTTGTTGCCGGGGCAATGGGAATGTACCGGAACACCTTTGGGGTTGACCATTATTTCTGGGAAATGTTAGCCTATTGCGCCGGAACCGGCGGTAGTATTCTCATCATCGGATCGGCTGCAGGCGTTGCTGTTATGGGGATGGAAAAGATTGATTTTATATGGTATCTGAAGAAGATTTCGCTCTGGGCGCTTATTGGCTACCTAACCGGAGCTCTCATGTATTGGGCGATAAATGTAATATTATTTCGCCCTTAGTGTTACGTCACATATAAATATGAGAAATTAATGGATGGGGATAATGAAATATTCACCCACGGACTCCTGCAACTGATGGAGCGGAGGGAAACCAGGATCATTGATGTGCGGTGCGCTGACGCCTATAATGGATGGCAATTGCAGAACGAACCCCGCGGCGGGCATATTCAGCATGCCAGAAGTTTGCCTGCAAAATGGTTAAAATATATTGACTGGATCGAGATGGTCAGGCATAAAGGGATACTCCCCGAACATCATATCATAGTCTATGGCTACAATGATGAAGAGGCAGGTAAGGTTGCAGTCCGTCTGTTAAAATCAGGATATGGACATGTTTCTGTTTACAACCGCTTTTTAACGGAATGGTCGGCGAACCCTGAACTTCCCATGCAACATCTTAAACGCTTCGAAAAACTTGTTCCTGCACAGTGGGTTAAAACGCTTATTGATGGAGACAGTCCATTGCATTACGACAGCGATAGATTTGTTGTAATTCATACTCATTACCGCAACCGCGGCGCTTACCTGAGCGGTCATATTCCAGGGGCAATTGATATGGATACATTAGCCATTGAGGCGCCGGAGACATGGAACAGGAGGAGTCCGGAGGAGCTCAAAAAAGCATTTGAGGATCATGGAATAAGTAGTAATACGACTGTTGTAATGTACGGCAAGTTCATGTCGCCCGATAATAACGATCCTTTTCCCGGCAGCGCCGCAGGAGATATCGGAGCGCTCCGCTGCGCATTTGTGATGATGTATGCAGGCGTGAAGGATGTCAGGGTACTCAACGGCGGGTTTCAGTCATGGCAAGATGACGGTTTTGAGGTTTCCTTTACCGACGAACCGAAAAATCCTGTTTCTGAATTCGGCGCAACCATCCCCATTCATCCTGAATTTGTCGTTGACACACCTGAAGCCAAACAGATGATTGCTTCAACCGATTCCGATCTGGTATGCGTACGGAGCTTGCCCGAGTTCACCGGTGAAGTGAGTGGATACAACTATATTGAAAAAAAGGGAAGGATTCCGGGAGCGATTTTTGCAGATTGTGGTTCTGATGCATACCACATGGAGAACTACAGGAATTTTGATCAGACAAGCCGCGAATACCATGAAATCGCAGAAAACTGGATGAAAAGCGGCATTACTCCCGATAAACACCTCGCGTTTTATTGCGGTACCGGTTGGCGTGGAAGCGAAGCGTGGTTCAATGCATGGCTGATGGGGTGGCCAAAGGTATCGGTTTATGACGGAGGCTGGTTCGAATGGAGCAGCGACCCGGATAATCCTTGTGAAACCGGAGTTCCGGAAAAACGCCCTTTATCTTGAACAGTTTTCTAAAAACCAACGATAATTCACATTACATGAGCTTTCCCGAAAAATTAACCGGCATCAAAAGTCCAATTACCTTCAGTGATTTCCTGGTGAGTGAAAGCAATGAGGAGATCATTTTCGAAATTATTGCCGGGCTCACTGCTCCTCAAAAATATATATCAAGCCGGTTCTTTTACGATAATTGCGGTTCGGAGCTCTTCGAGGAGATTACGAGGCTGCCGGAATACTATCTGACGCTGACAGAGAAATCAATTCTGAAAAAAGCCGCCACACAGATTCTGAATGAGCCGGTTTTTAAAAACATTGTCGAACTGGGCAGCGGCGATTGCTCGAAAATTTCCATTCTTCTCGATACCATCATCCACGGCAATGGTGTTGAAGGGCTTACCTACATTCCTGTTGATATGTGCAAAGCCGCCCTGTTAAAATCAGGTGGAATAGTTTCAGAGAAATATCCCGGGATCAGGATTCATGCGATTCTTGCCGATTTTATGAAGCACATGAACCTGATACCGCGCGTCGAAAACAAACTGATCTGCTTTTTTGGGAGCACTCTCGGCAATCTCACCAAAACAGATGAAATATCATTCCTTATAAATCTGAAATCATTGATGGATAAGGGAGACCAACTGCTGATCGGATTCGACATGGTGAAGGATCCCAAAATGCTGGAAGAAGCATATAATGATAAACATGGGATAACGGCTGCGTTCAACAAAAATATACTTCTGGCTGTAAATCATTTTGCTAAAACCAATTTTAATCCGGAACGGTTTGAACATCTTGCAATTTATAATCCAGTACATTCCAGGATCGAGATGCACCTGAAGACACTTGCAGATGTTGAAGTTACCAGTCCGTACCTGGATGGCGGAATCTTTATTAAAGAAGGAGAAACCATCCATACTGAGAACGCTCATAAATATAATCTGGAACATATTCTTCAACTGGCAGGAAGCGCCGGCTTGGAGATAAAGGATATTTATACTGATATCAATCAATGGTTTTCGCTGGCGCATTTTCAATAACGAAAAACAATCGTCTGCCAGTTAAACCTGATGCCGTAATTCTCACTTTTATTCAATCAATCAACTATTTTCTGATGAATTTTATCAATGAACTGAAAGACCTAAAAAGGATAAGCGAAGCAAGTCTTTACTCGGTACTGGTCATTATGGTTTTGTCAATGGTCTTTTCAGTTGTAACGGGTTCGGTCACCTTGCTGGTGGTCTTTATCTGGGCAATTGCCGCTCTTATTGTCAAGATTTTTGCGGTGATCTCAATTCGGATCATGCTGAAGGAAAACCAGTTTATGTTTCCTTTCGGCGCCGGGAAAATAGAGAATTTCACCTCGTTTTTCTTCGGGTTCGTTATCGTTCCGTTCGGGTGCTATTTTCTAATCATCTCCGCAATCAGGTTGTTTTCACCGTTACCTGCCATTACATATCTCCTTTGCCAGGTCCCGGTTCTTGTCTCTTTTATAAGGTCAATAACCCTCACCATTTGGACCCGCGGCATTCTCCGGCAAACATCCAATCCCTCGCCAATGCTGAAGGCCTATTTTACCGATTTCAAAGTTTCACTTACAACGGATTCGTTGCTATTCATTGCATTTCTGGCAGGATACCTTTTGTCGGTTGCGAAACTTCAATTTTTCAGCATCCGGGTTGACCCTGTGTTGTCAATAATACTATCGTTGTATATGATTTGGGCTGGATTACCGCTCATCGTCGAAAACCTCCGTTCTCTTTTCGACCTGCCTCTGCCTGAACAGGATATGCTTAAAATACTTAAAGTTGCCGCCGAATTCAACAATGAATATTCAGGTTTTGGGATGATCTATTCGAGACAGACCGGAAAGCATAAGATTATCGAAATGGAATTGTTTTATGACCCGGGACTCTCGCTTGAAAAAATTAACCGAATTGAACAGCAGATGGGATTACGAATTAACCAGGATTTTCCGGATGTTTGGTTCAGAGTGATACCGAAAGTAAATTAAAAACTCTCTTTTCAAAAACAATAACTATCCCCGGCTTACCAGCTAACTATCTCGAGCTGTAACTCGTATTTACCGTTATGTATCCCGGATATGTCAGCGCCGTTCCTGCAATCATGATAGTCGGTTTTAATTTTATTTTAAATCGCGTCGGTTCTTTTCCGACTCCGGCAAGATTTAGGCAGAATTTGATCAGCGCCTCCGCCGATTTGCCTGATAGAACTGTTTTCAAATCCAGCGCCACCTGAACCGGAATTATAGCAGACCCATTCGCCGGGATAACAAAAGGTTTATCAATAAAGCCGGAGGTCAGTTGAATTTCATCCACAAACAGAATCCATTCGATCCGGTTCAGACCTGCCTCTTTTGGATTTGGATTGCGCCCCTCAAGATTTAATTGAAGCGACAAGGGAAAGGTAGGACTGGCGAACCCCGCCATTATGCGCGCCGCATCGGCAATCCCCAGATCAGATATGGAGGTCACATTTTGGAAACTGATACCGGCAAGGTTAATGTTCTCGACCGACCGTATTCTGAAATCGCAGTTTGAAAGATTTGAGACCTGTTGAGCCTGTTTCGCAACATCGCAGGAGCTCAACAATGACATGGCGGTAATAGATAAAATGAATGAAAGCAACCTGCTAGAAAAATTCATGATTCAATTATTTAAACAAGTTAGAAAACAAGTAGTATGCAAAAACTGTCCTGACACGATTTGCTTTTTCAGAAAAACTTTAAGAAAGGCACAAATGGAGCGGTATTTTTTTTGTAGGTCTCCCAGTCGGGATTATCATTAAATTTTTTCTCAAGCATGGGAACTCCTGAGACGAACCGCAACAGAAAGGTAATAGCGACCGGGCTGATCAGCGTAAACCAGCCCCCGGGAATGCTTAGCGCATAGAGGGATAATCCCCACCAAAGCAATGCCTCTCCGAAATAATTCGGATGCCGCGATGCAGACCATAATCCGGTAGTGATGATTTTTCCTTTATTGGAAGGATATCTTTTAAA
>JBAXRP010000193.1:0-8703 GCA_037131145.1 Bacteroidota bacterium | reverse complement strand
GGGCTTTTCAGGTCGTGGGCAATTATTGTGAAGAATTTATCTTTTTCGGCATTGAGTTTTTTAAGCTCAATACTTTGTGACTGAAGTTCTTTTCTTTGCTGATAAATTTTAAGATGAGTTGCAACCCTGGCTTTTACTTCTTCGTGGCGAAATGGTTTAGTGATATAATCAACGCCTCCGGCTTTTAGCGCAGCTACGATATCGTTCGTGTCGTTTAATGCGCTGATGAAGATTATTGGCACATCGTTAAGGTTTTCGTTTTTCTTAAACAGGCGGCAAACCTCAAATCCATTCATATCGGGCATCATAATATCAAGTAGTACGAGGTCTGGTTTTTCTTTTTCGGCAACCTGCAAAGCCAACATTCCGGTAGGAACCTCACGGACTCTGTATCCGTTGGCGTCGAGTATGCCGCCTAATATCTGAAGATTATCGGGTATATCATCAACAATAAGAATGTTGGGAATGGTTTGGTTTAATAGTCTATTGTCTCTCATTAATTTTTGTATTTAGAATTTGCTGGAGATGATTATAATCATAATTTTTTGCAAGAGTCATCAGGTGATAGGCAAGTTCCGAATTATCCTGGTCGAAACTTCCGATGAGGTTTTTTAGGCGCTTTATATCAGCAACGGCAAGCGCTTCGAGCATTTTTAATCGCAAACTATCAGGCAACCGGGCTATGTCCTCTGCAATTACATACTCATTGTCGCTCAGGTATTTTACCTGGGATAAAGATGCATCATCCTCATAAATGTAATGAATGTCAAGAATTTTGCCAATGAGGGCAAACAATTCATTTTCGCGGAAAGGTTTACAAATATAACCTTGTATCCCCATTGCTTCAATTCTTTTTTTATCGCCTTCGAGCGTACTGGCAGTTAGCGCCACAATTGGCGTTTGCTTCCCTTTTACGGTTAATTTAATTCGACGGGTCGCTTCGTAACCATCCATCACTGGCATGCGCAAATCCATTAAAATAAGGTCGGGCGACCAGCGTTCGAATTTTTCAATCGCTTCTTTGCCATTTACAGCTTCATCTGTTTCAAACCCTACCATTTTGAGGATGTTTACTACAACCTGAAGGTTCTCTTTTTTATCGTCAACAACCAGAATACGGTATGTTTTCTGATCTTTATCAAGGCCGATTATGTGTTTTACAATTTCAGGTTCGATAGTTTCAGTTGCGCCTTCTTTGATTTCGACATAAAATTTAAACAGCGAGCCTTTTCCAACCTCGCTTGAAACAGAAATCTTGCCACCCATTAACTGAGCAAGTTCCTGACTAAGCGCCAGACCCAGACCAGTGCCGATCCCTTTTTTGATTCCGGCGGTTGTTTGAACGAAATGTTTAAAGAGGTTGGTTAGTTCGTGTTCGGGAATACCGGGACCTGAATCCTGAATTTCAACAAAAAGGCGCCCGGGAACTTCTGTTACTTTATCTAACCAGATACGAACGGTTATGCCGCCTTCGTTAGTAAATTTAAGGGCATTCCCGATTAAATTGATGAAAATCTGACGCAATTTGCTTTCGTCAACAAGCACATGGCGTGGAAGGTCAGCGGCAGTTTCAAAAACAAATCTGAGGTGTTTTGATTGCGCCTTTTCTTTGAAAATCAACTGTAAATCATTAAATAAAACAGGCAAATCAACATTTACAGGGTTTAACACAATACGCCCTGCTTCTACTTTTGAAAGTTCCAGAATATCGTTAATCAACATTAAAAGATGTTCGCCGGAGCGGATGATGGAAGTGTTGTAATCTTTTTGCGTATCCGATAAACTCTTGTCGCGGTTCATCAGTTGCGAAAAACCGATTATGGCATTTAATGGAGTTCGGATTTCGTGACTCATATTGGCTAAGAAGATACTCTTTGCCTTGTTTGCCAGTTCGGCGTCCTTTTTGGCTTGCAGGAGTACAGCTTCTGTTTTCTTTCGCGCGGTGATGTCCTGTCCTTGTGCAATAGTGGCAAAAGGTGTTTTACCATCAGAAGTAAAAATGGTAGCTGAATTCCAAAGTACGGTTCTTACCGAATTGTCATTGTGTTGAATTTGGATTTCAACAGTTTCCAAAC
This sequence comes from Bacteroidota bacterium, assembly GCA_037131145.1. Taxonomy (GTDB): domain Bacteria; phylum Bacteroidota; class Bacteroidia; order Bacteroidales; family FEN-979; genus CAIVAT01. Next base: position 6,628 of record JBAXRP010000193.1, on the reverse strand, counting down.
GCTCGCCGGTGAGAGTAGCGCTGATTAACTGCATGGAATTTTCGGCGAGGGCTGGCGGAAACAGTATTTCCAGCGATTGACCGAGAACTTCATTTTCAGTTAGCCCTGTCAAATGCTCGAAGGCATGATTAAAGCGCGTAATCCGAAATTGAGGATCCCATACAATGATTGGGGCATTGGCATAATTTATAAGGTTTTCGAGGTAAGCGTTTGTTTCGCTGAGAATTTTTTCCGCCTGTTTGCGTTCGGTAATGTCGCGGGTAATGTTAAGCGCGTGCTTTTCCCCGTTAATATCAATAATTATCAACGACATTAAACCATGCCGAAGTTCCATATTCTTAGTATAAAACCAAGCCTCAAAATTTTCAACTTTACCTGTTGTGTTCAAGATTTCAAACATTCTGGCACGATCAGTTAGATCAACCCACAAATCGAGCTGAAGCGATGATTTCCCAACAACATCTTCCTCGGAATAACCCATTATATCAGTAAAACCTTTATTGATTGAGAAGATCACATTATCGCTTAAACGGCTCAGGGTAATTGCATCGGGACTGATGTAAAAAACAGTGCGGAACTTATCTTCACTCTCTTTTAATGCAACCTCCGCCCGTTTTCGGTTGGTAATATCGCGTTCGATATATAAAACGCCGGTTGGATTGTTGCTGGCGTCGCGTAAAATATTGGCATTGGCTTCGCAATAGAAAGTGGATCCATCTTTGCGTACCATCAGGTATTCCTCGGCTCCGGTTAAATTGCCATTGAACATTTCAGTTATCAAGAAAATCGCTTTTTCGTGATAATCCGGATGTACAAATTCCATAGTGTTTCTGCCTATGAGCTCTTCTGTTGAATCGTAGCCCCACATAGAAACAACTTTTGCCGTTACAAACTGTATTGTTCCATCCAATGCAGTAATGGCAATACCATCAGGCGAAGTTTCAATAATTGCTTTGAACTTTTCTTCGCTTGCGCGTTGGGCGTTCTCAGCGTTTTTCCTTTCGTCAATATTTCGGCTTACGCCTACCACTTCAATATCGCCTGTTGGGCTGTAGCGGTATTGTGTTGATACTTCGATCCAAATAATCTGTCCGTTTTTACAATACTGCTGAACCTCATTAATAAAAGAATTCGGTATTTCGGGGTGAGCAATAAAATTATTTATGTCTTTGGCTATCGCCTCCTTAACCACAATAATTGATTCGGGGGTTAACGAATCTTCCAGGGTTTCGAGCATAGCTTCTTCGGCAGTAAAACCTCTTAACTGGAATACTGAAGGGCTTATATAAGTAAATTTGCCTGTTGTTAAATTTAAGACCCAGATTACATCGGCAGTATTTTCGGTTAACAGGCGGTATTTCAGTTCGCTTTCGCGAAGTTCCTCTTCCACTTGTTTTCGTTTCGAAATATCAATAAATGAACAAATCACATGATTCACCGTCCCATCGCCATTTAACTGAGGCACGGCATCAACCAGCAACCAGGCACGGTCGTTGGTTGAAGGACGATAAACCCCCATAATAACGCTTCGAACAGGCAAGCGCGTGGCAATTGCCTGGGGAACCGGATGTGTGTTTCCGGGAAACGGCGAACCATCTTCGTGAATTACATTCCAGTTGGGGTCGAAAGATGTCCTTCCCATAAGTTGGTCTTCGGTAAGCCCAAGCAGTTCGAGAGCTTTGGAATTGCATAATTTAATATCGGCATTTGGTCCTTGCAAAAGCACTCCAACCGGCATGTTTGTCACCAGGTTTTTTAACTTGACTTCACTGATTTTTAAGTATTCATCTGCCTTTTTACGCTCGGTTATGTTTTCGAAAACAGTAACAAAACTCCCTTTAAAGGGACAGTAAACCGAAATAGAAAAATATTTATTAAGGGGGGTAAAATAGGTTTCGAAAATCTCCGGTTTCCCTGTAATGGCAACCCTTGAATAGGTTTCCAGATAAGGAGGATCGGCAACATGATACGCGTCCTTGCTTGTTTTATTTACAACGGCTTCCTTAGAGATGCCAAGCTGTGACTCAAATGCAGGATTAACTTCAACGATAATATAGTCTTCGGGCTTGCCCTGCTTGTTGTAAACAAGCGTATGCAAAGCTGCTCCTTCAATCATATTGGAATACAGGAGGCGATATTTTTCTTCGTTCATCCTCATGGTTTCTTCCGCCTTTTTACGCTCGGTAATGTCGCGAAAACTTGCTATCCCGCCAAACAATTGGCCGTTACTGTCAAAGAGCGGCGCTGCATTCACCGATAACCATTTCCGTTCGCCGCGGAGAGAAACCAGCGCATGTTCTACATTCATAATTGTACGTTGTTCGCGTAACACAATTGCCAGGGGCAGGCGCTCCTGCGGGTAAGGCTCACCTTGTTCATCAACCTGATTCCATTCGCGACTTTGATAGTATTTGCCTACAACGTTTTTGTTCATATCCAGAATCTGTTCGGCAGCCTTGTTGCAATAGGTAATTTCTCCTGCCAGATCAATTGTCACCATTCCTTCAACCATTGTTTGAAGTATGGTTTCGAGTTTGCGCTCCGATTTATGCAAAGCATCTTCGGCTCTTTTGCGTTCGGAGATATCAACCGCTGTAATAAAACAAGTTTTTCGATCTTCGGTTATGATTCCTGTAAGGTGAACATCTGTTTGCAGATTGTCATTTGCCAGTAACACTATTTCACAGGTTTGTTTGGCTATGCCATTAAAAACTTTGTCTAAAAATATATTGAAGATTGGTTTTGTGTTGTCGGAAACGAAAAAGCCAAACCGGCAGTTTTGTAACCGAATGCGTTCTTTGCCAAGCATAGCTGCCCCGCTGAGATTTAACCTGACGATTTCGCCAGCCTGAGTGAGCGTAAAATAAGCTGTTGGCGCAAAATCGTATAATTCGATATATTTTTCGATTTCATTTTCTGCCAGTTCCTTTGTCAGAGTTAGTTCTTCGTTCTGGATTTCCATCTCAATCTGGTAAACATCGGGTTCCTGAAGAAGTTTAAGCGCATCGGCTTCTGAAAAAGTGAAATCTGTTTTAAATTGTTTCTGTTTTTGCAGGATTTCTGCTTTTTGGCGAAGCGCAGCCAAAGTGGTTTCATAATTGTTTAGAGGGCTGAAAGCCTCAACCGAAGGGTTTTCGGATTTGTTTACGATTGCCAGCTTTAAATCTCTGTTTTCCCGTTGCAGTTTCTGCAACTCTTTTATGAGTTCTTCTTTCGATTTATCCTGGAGGTTCATAATACTTTTATAATAGGAATTGTAAAATAAAACGTGGAACCTTTTCCTTCTTCGCTTTCAACCCATATTGTGCCGCCGAGCATTTCGATGTATGCTTTGGAAATTGCCAGGCCCAGACGAGCCCCTTGCAGCGCCTTCCGGTCTTCAATATCCGCCTGTACAAACCGTTCAAAAACAGCTTTCTGCCTGTGGATGGGAATGCCTATGCCAGTGTCTGTTACAAAAAACTGTAGAGACGCCATGCCTGGCGTCTTATTCAGAGACGCAATGCATTGCGTCTTATTCAGAGACGCAATGCATTGCGTCTCTACGATTTTATAACCAAATTCTATTGAACCCGAATTGGTATATTTAATGGCATTTTTAACAAGATTGGTAAGGATGGCATAGATTTTTTCACAATCAGTTTTGATAATGGCTTCATTGTCGGTCAAGGAGTTTTGAAATGAAAACCGGATTCCTTTTAGTTCAACTTCCGGTTTAAAAAAGTTGTAAATGAATTCTATCTGATCGTTTATATTGGTTTTAGAAACTGAAACTTCCATTTGCCCGGCTTCAATTTTTGAAATATCAACCAGGTCGTTGATGATATTGAGCATCCGCATTCCGCTTTTCTCAATAATCCTTATGTACTCTGTTTTCTCCTCGCCGGTAAGGTCGGGTTCTTTGAGTAGTTCGGCAAAACCGAGGATTCCGTTCATTGGCGTACGGATTTCGTGTGACATATTTGCGAGGAAAGCTGATTTAAGGCGGTCGCTTTCTTCTGCTTTTTCTTTGGCTTTTATCAGCTCCAGTTCTGCCAGTTTGCGTTCTGAAATGTCTCTGACAACAGCGAGCACCCTGTTTTCGCCGCCTATTTTAGTCATTTTCAGGCTTACCTCCACCCAGAAAGCTTCCCCGTTTTTCTTCATTGCAAGCCAATCAAAAGTATTGGTTCCTTCCTCAATGGTTTTACGGATGTAATTCTGTGCAATTCCCTCGTTGAACGGATCCTCATTCACGCTCAGGTCGCCGATATTCCCATTTAAAATTTCTTGTTTGGTCTCATAGCCATACATTTCAACGGTTCGTTGGTTGCAATCAAGAATTCTGCCGGTCAAGGCGTCGTCAATAAAAATGGCTTCATTGGTTGAGTTATAAACTTCACGAAATTTCTGTTCGCTGTAGCGTAGCATTTCTTCTGTTTTCATTCGTTCCAAATTGATCAAAGCCTGCGAAACAATTGAAGCAACCGTGCTTGCAAAAGCCTCTTCATCGGCTTCCCACCTGCGTTTATTCCCTTTATGCTCAAGGCACAATACACCTGTTAGTTTACCTTTTATCAGTATTCCGGCGTCGAGCATTGATGTAATACCATGAGGAATCAGATAATTATCTCTTAACTCGGCAGTGCGTGGATCGTTTTGAACATCAAAAGCATAAATGCGGCTCTCCTTGCGAATAGCATCAAAATATTTTGGAAGATCCTCTGTCGAAAGAATTGAACCGCTGCTGTGTTTCCCGGTTCCGGCATTGAAGGCGGAAATACATTCCAGCTTTGTATCATCGTCGGAAAAAAGCCAAACTCCCGCCACTTCCACTTCAACAGTCGCTGAAACAACCTCGGTAATCTTACGTAATCCTTCATTAATATCGCTTAATAAAAGCGACTCATCAACTGCCAGAGTAGCCAAAGCTTCGCGTTGCCTGCGGGCGCGCATTTCACTCTCTTTCAGTTTTACCTCTGCCTGCTTTCGGTCGGTAATATCTTTGGAAATGCAGGTGACAAAAAGCGTTTTGCCCTGATCGTTTTTAATCGGGTCAAGCAGGGTTAAATAATACCGAGTGTCGCCTGACTTAGTCACAACTTTGACCTCTATTTCACCTTTTTGACCAGATTGAATCACCTTTCGCACTGCGGCGATACGATTTTCAGCGTCATTATATGGAAAAAATAAATGAGGCGATTTTCCTTCGAAGTCTTGCGGCTTTAGTCCAAGAACCCTGGCAAACGCGTCGTTTACAAATTTGTATGTTTCGTCGGGATTGAAACTGAAAATGGGGTCGCTCGAAAACTGGATCAGGTGGCGATATTTTTCTTCACTTTCTTTTAGAGCCAATGCAGTCTGCTTTCGCTCGGATATATCCCGCGCGACCACCTGAACGCCTTGTTTGCCCATTAAATTTATTGGAATAGCAGTAACTTCAGCGTCAAAAGTTCTTCCTTTTAAAGTAAGTAATTTTTCTTCGATAAGCGGAACTCTGACTTCTTTATTGCTTACCGTTTCAATTCGCTGCACTACAATTTGATGATAATCGGGATGAACCAGATCAATTATTGGTTTACCGACGAGTTCATTACTGTTAGCGGCGTCAAATAAATTTATAGCGGCAGGATTTACGTATTGAATCAATCCACCAGAATGAATAAGTATTGCATTTGGTGAAAGTTCAACAACCTTGCGGTATTTTTCCTCGCTTTCGATCAAAGCGTTTTCTGCCTGTTTGCGTTTGGTGATATCCTGAAACATCCCTACAACCTTCACGGGATTTCCCTGCTTATCCTTTATAAGGTTTCCGATTGATTGAAGATATCTTGGCGAACTTCCGTCGGGGGGAAAGAAAAGTCCTTCTTCATTAAATGGAACATCATTTTGAATTAGATCAAACAAAGCCTTTTTTGATTTTTCAAAATCCTGAAGAGTGGTTTCAAAAAACGACATATCCAATTCGTGGTTATCAGTTGCCGGGAGTCCGAAAAAATGGAAAGACTCATCAGAACCTGAGAATTTTCCAGTTGAAATATTGAATTCCCAGTCGGCGATATGAGCAATTTTACATGCTTGCCTGAAACGCGCTTCGCTGGCTTCCAAATCCATTTCCGCACGTTTTCTTTCAGTAATATCGCGTGTCACCGTTACTATTCCGGTTGGTTTATTATTTTGATCCCGGAGAAATGAAAATGAAAGGTCAACCCATATTTTTGAACCGTTTTTGCGATACTCCTCAAGTTCAATAGTTGGGTAATTTGCTGATTGAACAGTTACGGCCATTTCGGCAGGCACAACCTTTTCAAACAAATCCATTGCCCGCTGAAATGAATCTGGCGATAGTAACTCATCAGCTTTCAACCGCAGGAACTCCTCCGGGGTATAGCCGAGAATTTTTTCAACTGAAGCGCTCACAAAAGTAAAATTGAGCGCTAAGTCCATTACAGCAATTGTATCATTGGTGTTTTCTGCAATAAGCCTGAATTTTTCTTCACTGCGGCGTAACTCATCCTCAACATTTTTCCGCTCTTCATTTTGTGTTTTTAAAAGGTAATTACTGTAAACTTTCTCGGAAAGTTCAATAGAGAAAGCTAGTAACATTTCAGATATTTTTTTAAACTGCTGCAAAGGCATAACTGGGGCT
>JBAXRP010000192.1:0-8796 GCA_037131145.1 Bacteroidota bacterium | reverse complement strand
ACGAAGATGTGTCAATAGACCTGAACGTAACTAATTTTACCAACATTGGCTCGTTTCAATTCTACATCCAGGCTGACCCGGCTGTATTGACATTTCAAAATGTGACAAACTTTTCACGTCCCGGCCTGACAGTCGGGCCTGCCGGAGGAAATACGATAGCAATTACCTGGACCAATGGCTCTTACACTTGTTCGGATGGCCGCTTGTTGACCCTTAATTTTAGATACAACGGGTTAACAAGCCCCATTGCTTTCCTCCCCGCCAATTGCGAAGTTGTTGAACAAATCGGTTCGACGCTCAGGATATTAACAGGTACATTCACCAACGGAGCCATAAGTCCTGTTTTAACTAACACAGAACAAGCTCACATTGGGATGGTGCCTGCAACAAGTGGCAATCCGGTTGTCGTTCCAATAACTTATACCGGCGATCCCACAACCAAGGTTGGAGCCATTGACCATAGAATTGCATACGATCCTACTAAACTAACATTTATTAGCGTTACCGGTAGTGGCTTATTCCCGAGCTTTATAAATGCCACAGCATCATCCGGAATTATTACTATTGCCTGGACAAGCTCTGCCGGAGTTCTTATCAATACTGTAGGTACACAATTTGATTTACACTTCCTTTACACTGGCAGCAATACGACGAACATTTCTTTCAGTACAGGGTGTGTAATCAGTGCTGCAACATCAGGGAACAATATCCCTGTCACCTATAATGATGGAAATGTATCATTATTTGTCCCTGCAACTTCATTTGTTTCCGTAGCTCCAGCCTTAAACCCTTTTGAGCAGGGACAAATTGTGGAAGTACCATTAATCTTCTCTGGTATGAATACTACACCGAGCCCAGCCAATTTTAATTTAAATTTAGCTTATGACAATCCTCGAATGTCATTTGTCGGCTATCGCTCTGCAATTCAACCAATGATTGTCAATTCTAATGGCAGCAATATTTCTATTACCAATTTGAATTCCCTTTCCCCTTTGCCGGCAAGCGGCCAGCTCGTCATACTACGTTTTTTGTATAATGGCGTGGGTACAGCAAATATCAATTTCGCAGCCGGATGCCAATTTTCGAACGGCAATCCAATCGTGGTAGATTATACAGGTGGATCTGTTACTCCCATTCCGGCAATAGTGAATGCCAAGATTGGAATGGCCGATATGCCCAGTTCTTCGGTTGTTCCAATACCAATTACCTTTTCTTCTATCCCCGTGGGCACCGACATTGGCGCTGTTACCATGAATATAGAGTTTAACGGATCAAAACTTACCTATTTGAATGCAGTAAATCCTCACAATGCTTCGATTCAATTGATTGACAATGTGCTTAACATTGCCTGGAGCAGCACAACTTCGACCGTGATCAATGGTGTTCCGTTTATTACCCTGAATTTCAATTATTCATCAGCAGGAGACGCAACTGCGCAAATCTTGTTTAAAGACGGTTGCCAATTGGCCAACTTGGCAGGTGCTATTGTTCCCGCGAACTGGAACAGCGGCGGCGTAAACCTTAAATTTAAAATAAGTGGCTACCTTAAATATAATAATTTAACAGAGACTCCTTTAAACAACAGTACCATTCACCTGAAATCAGGCGCTACGGTAGTTGGCACAGCGATCACGAATGCATCAGGCTATTATGAATTTCAGGCTTTCAACGGCCCATACACCCTTGAGGCTATTTGCCCCAAAGTGTGGGGAGGTGTTACAAATGCGGACCTTACCAGAATTCGCCAGCACATTTTGTTAATAACGCCGCTTACGGGTTTGCCTTTCAAAGCTGGAGATGTAAACGGTAGCGGTACGATTACCAATGCTGACCTCACTCTTGTCAGGCAAAAAATTTTGTATCCATTAACGGCTGTTTTCCCGATTGGAAACTGGGTTTTTGATGCCCCCCCTGTTCTTCTGAACTTTACTGATCAAATTGTGAATTTCCATGGTTTGTGTTCCGGAGATGTGAATTCATCCTATATTCCTCCGGTAGCACCTTGATAACCTGTTAATCTTAATGTAAAATAGAAACAAATAAAACATAGAACCATGAAAAATATAAAGTATTTTCTCATATTTACCACGTTGCTAATGATCTTTGCATTTGGCCACGCGCAAAACTCAGTGACAATTTCAACTATTCCGGGCGGAGTACCCGGGAGTTCGATACAGGTTGCCGTGAATGCACAACTTACAACAGTAACCGCCAGTATCCAATTCTCAATCTCATACGATCCTGCGGTTTTGCAGTTCGTTTCATTATCAAATTTTAACCCAAATTTGCTGGCTATACCTGATGCAGATATTGATTTTGATTCTCCTGCACCAGGGCAGATATGGTTCAACTTCTGGGATGGTAATTTTCCATCAACATTTGTTATGCCTTCATTTGCAAAACTATTTGACATCAATTTCAATTGCATTGACTATGCCTCAGGTACCTCCACCCTGCAATTCAGCAATACCCCTATGCTCATTGAATTCATGGGAGAATCAGATCAATACTATCCAATTTTAACGGATGGTGGCGTTGTTACCATTGACCCACCTGCCACCTCTACCTATTCGGGAACCGGTGCATGGAATGCTTTTGCAAACTGGAACAATGGCCTGCCTGGCACTATTACCAATGCGATAATTAATCATGGCGCTGTGACGACAATTACGACTGCTGCAAAATGTAACGGCCTTACCATCAAGGGTGACGGTGCGCTCACCTTAAATAGCGGCAAATCACTAACCAACGGAGGCGACTTCTTAATTGAACCACGAGGTACTTTTATTGACAATTCAAACGGTAGCTTTATTGCCACAGTAATGCGTGACATGATAGGGAATTGGGTACACGGGAACACCGAATACTAATCGCACTTAGTCTCTTCTCCTGTTGCCGGTCAAAATGATTCTATTTTCAATGGTTCATTGATGAATCAATGGAATGAAGGCAATCAACGCTGGGATACGCTTACATATCCTTACATTACAATGGGGGTTGGTACTGGTTATACTGTATCGCCTTTAAACCCGGGTATCATTGCTTCGTTTACAGGCGTTTTGAATACAGGTGATAAAACCATAGGCGGTCTGACTAACTCAGGAACAGCAAGTTTTTATGGTTATAATCTGGTAGGCAACCCATATCCCAGCGCAATAGCGTGGGACCCAAGTATAACGCTTGCGTATGTTGATCCCATTGCATGGGTTTGGGATATGACCGGAAAAAATTACATTGCAGCAACTCAAACAATCGGCGGAGTTATTGGTGCAGAACAAGGATTCTTTGTTCATTGCAACACAACAGACAACATCCTTCATCCAGGTATCATTACAATACCTAACTCTGTGAGGATGCATAGCCCCATTTTTCAAAAATCGACTGTCAACGACCTTCTTACCCTCAAAGTTGAAGGAAATATATCTTGGGATCAAGCCCAGGTTCATATTAATCCTATGGCTACGAATGGTTATGATTCTGAATTTGATGCGGTTAAGATCATGGGAAGCCCCGATGCACCTCAACTTTACTCAATGATCCCATCTGGTAAATTATCAATCAATTCGCTTCCTACGCTGAGCGATTCACCGGTTATCCAGTTTGGTTTTAAGGCAGGTGAAATTGGCAATTATACCATCACCGCTTCTAATCTTGAGTCATTCTCATCAAGTACAGAATTCTATCTTGAAGATTTGGTTGCAAATACAGTGCAAGACCTGAAGACAAATCCGGTGTACACTTTTGAAGCAGAACCAGGCCAACAGGAAAATCGGTTCACACTTCATTTTGCCGCTGTTGGAATTCCTGATAACAATTCTGGTACCAGTGTAAAGATTTATGCGTCAAATAAAACTGTTTATGTAAACATACCAACTGACATGAAAGGCAGTATCATCGTTTACAACATGCTTGGCATTGAGGTTTCAAGAACTACTATTCAATCAAACTCCCTGAATACAATCAATTTGGATGTGCCTTCGGGATTTTATCTGGTGAAAGCTGATGGGAATCCCATTTCAACGGCCGGGAAGGTCTTTATCAGGTAATTTTCGAATAAGTCCGCGTTAGTATAAAACATTTGAAAACTAAAAAAACAGATATATGAAAAAGATCAAATTGGTTTTTATTCTTCTTGCAATCTTCGCGCTGCCATTAATTTCTTTACCTGATCCTCCAGGCCCCCCGGGCAGCGGAACAGGTCAGGGTAACGGTGGCGGGCAAACACCGGTTGGTGCCCCGATTGATGGCGGTTTAGGAATTCTGCTGGCACTAGGATTGGGCTATGGCGGTAAAAAGTTATATGAAGTGCGTAAAACAAAGAACGGCAATATTGCGAAACCTGAAAATTAATTGATATTCAATACGAACTAATTGACCTTATTAAAAGAAATGCAATAAGGTCAATTAGTAAGTGGCAATTGAAATATTATAAATAAATAATTATTAACCAATAAGAATTATGAGAAAATTCATATTTATCATTACTTTTGCTTTTATGGGAGTGTATGGTTTTTCCCAGGAATTAAAACCTGACCAGATTCCACAGAACGTCATTGTATGTCTGAGAGGCTCGTTCCCACAAACAATGGATATCCCTGTTGCCTGGACGAAGGAAAAAGGGAATTACAAAGCCGCTATTACCATTATGGATGCACCAGCTTTCATGGTGATTGATTCGCTTGGTAGAGCATTACGGATTGAGCGCAGGATTCATGAAAATTACCTGCCGAAAAAAGCAAAGGCCCATCTGAAAACGATTGATCCAACATACCAGATTGTTAACATCATGCAAATTACCGATGATAAAGAAAAGATAACTTACAAAACTGTTGCGAAAATCAATACAAACTTCACGTTTGACAGCGAGGGTAACGCCATACGTACCAAATAATCATTGATAGGTTATTTTATTTAGGGCTGATCAGGTTTCCGATACCTCCGTGGCTTTTAAATTCACGGGCGTACCAAGCCGCCGAATCAGCCCTTTTTTTATCATACTGGTAATAGAGACAGAGGCTTCGATAGGCATCTGACAGGTCAGGTTTTAAACGAATGGAATTTTTCCACATTGAAGCTGCACGTTTCTTTTCTCCGGCATTCGCCAGATAAATTCCAAGATTATAGGCAATGACCCCATTCGAAGGATCGTTGCTAAGAGCTTCCTCTGCACGATTAATCGCCTTTGAATATTCTCCTTTCTGAAAATAATCATTACCTGATTCAATGCAAAGCCCAATAAAATTAGCCCGGGCTTCACTTCCGCCATATCCCAGTTTAAACGCTTTAATAAAATGGCTATAGGCTTTATCATAATCCTTGTTATCCAATAAGTAGCCCATCCCTAAATAATAGTTGAATTTTGGATACGGTTTCAGGCTGTCAGCTTTTAACAGAAACTTCTCAAAACGAGCATAGTCTTTTTGCTTAAAGTAATATCTGCCCATATAATAATGAAACCAAGCTTTATCGGGTGAATATTGAATGGCCGATTCCCAAAAACTGATGGCGTTTTTGTATTTTTTTTGTTGAGATGATGATGTAATTGACAAAACAATCAGCAAACATGCAATTATGATGTTGAATGGCTTTGTTTTAACGTCGAACCATTTCCCGGGACAAGCTGACAGCAGCATGATCAGCAATCCGATGTAGGGCAGGTATGTGCGGTGGAGAAGGTACTCAAAACTGTCATCTGCCGAAACAAGCCTTACTAACATATTTGGAAGACAGAAGCTTAAAAACCAGGCAGCACCAAAAAAAATAACCGGGAGTGTGGTTGTGGTTTTCTGCTGAAAAATGAAAACAGCAATCAAAAAAATTAGCATTATTCCAGACAGTGTAACAATTGTCGAAAAAACAGGTGTAACCGGTAACATGAATGGTAAGAAAAACCGCGAGAAAGCCTCCGGAATGAAAGACAGGTTTTGAAGCAAAGGAGACAACCCTTGCTGGGCATCGCTGCGCGGGTCAATAGAAATTAGACGCAAGTAGTACCAACCTACAAAGACGAGTAACCATGAACCATATAAAATCATCATCATTCCGCCTGATAATTTTTGCTTTTTTATGATGAGCCATAGTATGAAGAGTACCGGTAAAATAACAGCAGATTCCTTGGAAAAAATGGCTCCGGTCAGACACAATATGTGGAGCATTAAATGGCAGGCTTCATTTTTCTTTAAAAACAGGATAAAAAGAGAAAATGAAAGTAATGCAAAAAGCGTGACCAAAATATCCCCACGGGCAGGAATCCATAACACCGCGTGCCCCATCATAGGGTGAACAGCAAAAATAAGTGTACCGATGAATGCCTTTGGTTTGGAGAAACCCATCAATGACAGCAACCAAAGCAGGCTGAGACATGAAAGAAGGTGATAGATCACATTACCCAGATGATAAACCAAAGGCGACTGACCTCCTATGGCGGCATCAACTATAAATGAAACATTCATAAGTGGCCGATAATAGGGACTTAAATTGGCAAAAAAAGCATCTGTGCGGAAAGCCTGGCCAACATTAGACAAATGACTGATCTTTTCATAATTGTCAAGCACAAGAATGTCATCATCAAAGTATACGAAGCCAAGCCCGAGAGCAGATATATATAAAATCAAGGGAATAAGTATAACGAGGAGGGTTGAGTATTGAAACAATTTCGGCTCTTCGATAATTTGATTTTTCTTCACAGCGTTAAGTTAAATTGGCAGATAAAGGTAGAAATATTTATCATTCAGGACAAAATTTGTAAATTCGCCCATTCTAAAGATTATGAAAACGACAAACCAACCTTTTGCATTCCTTGCTCATCCCGCATTTTGGATGACCCTGATTGCAATTTCCTCTTTTATTGCCTATCTGCCGGCTTTGCAAGGTGCTTTTACCAATTGGGACGACATGGTTTATGTGGCAGAGAACCCCTATATCAAGTCGCTGTCTGCCAAAAATCTTGCTGCCATCTTTTCGGAGAATTACATGGGTAATTACCACCCTTTGGCAATGTTATCGCTTTCAATTGATTATCAGATAAATCAACTCAATCCATTTGTATTTCATCTTACTAATATTCTCATACACCTTATAAATTCCATCTTGGTTTTAGTTGTGCTCAAGCGACTCACCGGGAAGCTGCAAATCGCTGTAATCGCTGCGTTAATCTTTGGGGTTCATTCACTTCATGTAGAATCAGTAGCCTGGATTTCGGAACGAAAGGATGTTTTATACACCTGTTTTTATCTTTTATCACTTTACAGTTACGTTCGTTATATTCCGAAAAGGGATCGAAAATGGTTTGGGCTAAGCCTGCTCTTTTTCATTCTTTCATGTTTGTCGAAGGGGCAGGCGGTAACCCTGGCTGTTACGCTTTTCCTGGTTGATATATTAATGGGCAGGAAATGGACTCAATTAAAAATCCTGATAGAGAAGGTTCCTTTTCTTATTCTGGCCTTTATTTTCGGAGTGGTGGCATTTCATGCGCAGCTTGGCGCTGATGCGACCATCATGGCCAATTTCCCAATCCAACAGCGAGTCGCGTTCGCCTCGTATGGTCTGGTGATGTACATCCTAAAACTGTTCTACCCATTCGCCTTATCGGTTTATTATCCCTATCCCATTCTTGGCAATGTAGGTGAGGTGCCATTCATCTATTGGTTCTGCATTGTTCCGGCCATCGTTTTCATTATCCTGCTGCTGCTATCATGGAAACGGTCCAAGCCGCTTTTTTTCGGAATGAGTTTCTTTTTTCTCAATATTGTCCTGTTGCTGCAGCTTCTGCCTGTTGGACGTGCAATTATGGCTGACCGCTATGCCTATATCCCGTCCATTGGGTATTGTTTTCTGGTTGGGTTTTACCTCACCGACAGGAGGTATATCAAATTAGAAAAAGTTGCATGGGGCATTGCTGCAGTTTATACTGTTGTCCTTATGTTTCTGACCTATCAGCAAAGTAAGGCCTGGCTCAATTCCGAAACGTTATGGAGCGATGCCCTTTCGAAAAATCCGAGGATTCCGGTAGCCTGGTACAACAGAGGAAACGTGAGGATGGATTCTTCAAATATTAAAGGCGCCATTGCCGATTACACAGAATGTATCAACCTCGATGGTACTTTCTCGCGTGCTTATATAAACAGGGGCAATGCAAGAAACAGGTTAAAAGATTACCTCGGCGCGATCGCTGATTTTGATACGCTGATCAGATTCGATTCAAATGCCGTAAATGCCTATATCAACCGCGCAATGTCGCGAAAGATGTTGCAGGATTTTGACAACTCACTAAAGGATTATACCATTGCTATCCGCATGAAACCAGATCAGATGGAGCTCTATACCAACAGGGCCAATGTAAAATTAGATCTGAAGGATTATGATGGCGCCATCAGCGATTTTGACCAAGCCCTCAAAATGAACCCAAAATATACGACTGCATATACCAATCGTGCAATCGTAAAAAAAGCTAAGAATGATTTGACCGGGGCGTTGGCAGATTACAACCTGGCCATTGAGCTTGACCCTAAGAATAATGAGTTTTACAATAACCGTGGAAACCTGAAATTCCTGCTGAACGATTATCAAGGGGCTATTGATGATTATTCGACCAGCATCCGGATAAGTCCGAAAGATTTTCTAGGATATAAAAATCGTGGCGCTATCCGTTTTTCCCGTAAGCAATACGATGAAGCCTTAACAGACCTTTCAGAGGGGATAAAACTCAACCCAAAATCGGGTGAACTATTTTATACCAGGGCGATGGTAAAAAAAGCGTTAAATGATCCTGCCGGGTCTAAGGCCGACTACAAAAAG
>JBAXRP010000191.1:0-8844 GCA_037131145.1 Bacteroidota bacterium | reverse complement strand
AAAGGCGAAGTTTCCATCTACAACATGATGGGTCAACTCATCCTCCACCAACCGCTTAGCGAAAACCCGCTCACCCGCCTGAGTTTCGACGGGGTTACCGGATATTACATCGTGAAGGTGATTACCCAAAATAATCTCTTTACATGTAAAGTGTTTTTTAATTAACCCCAATTTGAAAATCAGAGATTTATAAACATTTAAAATAAGCCTTATGAATAAGTTAAATATCAGAATCCGGTTTTTTCTCAGCGCATTATGCTTTTTCGCTCTGTCGCAGGTTGCATTAGCCGACCCTCCACTGCCTCCACCTCCTCCGGGCGGTCATGGCAGCGCCGGAAACCAGAACCCTTTGCCAGCCCCTATTGACGGCGGTCTTACAATATTCCTCGCTTTTGCGGCGGCGTATTCAGGCAGGGAGTGGTACAAAGGAAAAAAAGAGAAGTTGAACGAAGTGGAATAACCGCTTTAGACCCCATCCCCCCAGCCCCCTTCCCCAAAAAGGGAAGGGGTAGCTGGCGTTATATGACCTTGAACCTTGAACCTTGAACCTTGAAACCTTGAACCTTCAGAACTCCGAACACTCTAGCCTCGAATCATAGCCTCCCCGTTTTATTCCCCGCGATGTTGAACCGCCTCCGGAACCACCGAGGAAACCTCCGGTATTGAAATCAATCACCAAAGTCACTTCATGCGCGCCTCCGGTTCCCATGAGTGCGCCGGAAAGTTGCATGTCATAACTGTAGGTAAATTTAATGCCAATGTTATCGGCAAAAACATACCGGTATCCAACCAGCATTGCGAGCGAAGTGTTGGCGTAAGTTCCGAATGCGCCTTTATACCAAAGTCCGAGATAAACCCCATATTTGGTGAGGTTCATCCCTGCCTGGATGGCATTAAGTCCACCCTGCGACTGAAACATTATTCCGGGGTTCAGCTTTAGAGCGTCGTCACTCACGGTGTTGAACCCCGAAGAACTTCCAATGGCATAGATCGCATCAATATGAGCAACATATTTTCGGGGCAATGGCGCTTTTGCTGTTTGCAGAAATGACTGGTCTGGTTCAAAAAGATGATCGGCAGCAAAACCAACGGTTCCGGAAAAGCTACCGGTTTCATCGGCAAACTGGACAATCCCCCCAACCCCGAAATCCGGTAAATTCAGCACATTACGGTCGGGACGTTGAAATCCCGTAGCATAAATGTTTCCATAACGCTCGTCGAGAGCGTCGGAGAAGACGAAATCATCCCAGTTTATTCGCTTCTGCAACCAGGCAGCTTTGAAACCAAGTTGTCCGATGGCGTTTTTGGAAAATGGAATTCTCACCGCAACAGCAAGTCCGAGGTTGAAATTCTTTATAAAACCAATGCCTTCATTATCGGTATTTATAAGAAGCGCCACGCCGCCTGAACCGGGCAGGTTTCTTTCGCCAATGTCGGCGCTGAAATGGTATGACTTGAAATCGTAGGGTAAAGCAGGCCATTGATCGCGGAAAGCAAATCTTGCCCTTATTCCGGTATATAATCCGGTATAGGCGGGATTATAGTAAATCGGAACATTCTGGAATTGTGAGAAATAGGGATCCTGTCCAAAAAGCTGAATCATTGCGTTAGTTAGCAAACAAATCAGAAACAGTATTTTTATCTTCATATAGTTGTCTCCTTGCATTACATGCGTAAGTTTACAAAATTCCAGGTTTTAGGTTTCAGGTTCCAGGTTTCAAGTTTCAAGTTGCTTACATTCCGGGCTCGTAGCCAAATTTTGATTTTTCTAACTACTTTTCGGAGTGAACTCAAACTTGGAATCTGCAATCATGATGTCATAATTTTTGCTCGTTTTCAATTTATTATCGCAAAACAGTTGATTCCACACGCCTTTTTGAAAGCAAAGTTACACGCACAATTCTGGAAGCGAAGTAGAATAAGAGCAAAAATAACAAAAAATCCGCATGGTCTGTCGGATGACATCTTGGTTTAGCAAAGTTTCAGTCGAGTATAAATTCAGACTTCCTGCAATTTAGCTCCAGCCTCCCTCTTACCTTTTTGGGGAAAAGGGCAGGGGGGAAAGGGTCTAATGAAAACAATTTGGCTAAAGCCCAGTATATCAGCAACTTGAATTGCCACGACCTTAAGGTCGTGGCAATTGATAACCAGATAGTTACTGGACTTTATTCTAAATCGCTTCCTTTTCGTATTGGACTCAACTTTGAATTTGGAATCCGGCAATGTTTATAAATGACTATTTTTTCAGATATTGCTGCATAAGTATCCCGCTTACGATGAGCGCGAGTCCCATGATTGTTGAGAGAAGAATTGTTTCGCCAACAATGAAATGAATGATGATAAGCGAGATGAAAGGGGAAATATAGATAAGATTAGAAACTTTTGCCGTGGTTAAGGAATATTTCAACGCATTCAGCCATAAAACAAAGGTGATGCCCATTTCAAAAAGACCAATGTAAATACCTCCGGTGAAACCTTGCCAGCCTGGCATAGAAAAATCTCGGAAAATAGTCGCTGTTATCAAGGTATAGATAAATCCAAAACAAAAATTCAGGAAGAGTTTGCTGACTGCTTCCCGCTGGTCTTTCACGTTAAATATCCAGTAAAAAGCCCAGAAAACAGCGCTCCCCACAGCCAATCCAACACCCACAGGATCGCCGCGCCCCATGAGTGCGCTAGCCCCCTGACGGGGAAAAGAGATCAGAATTATCCCGGCAAAACTAATGAGTATCGCGAAGATGCTGACAAAGCTAATTTTCTGCCCCAGCATCGGTATAGATAGCAATACCAAAATCAGAGGCCAGATATAATTCAGAGTTCCTGCCATTTGAGCGGGAAGTATGGAATATGCTTTGAGCAATACGAGATAATAAAGGAAGGGATTCAAAAAACCCAGAAATGCCGAAACCAGGATTTGTTTGCCGGTTATAGCGCGAAGCAGAGGAAGTTTGCCCTGAACCGCCAGCATGATAAATAAAGCAACACAGGCTACAAATGAAGATATCAGAAGTAACCAAAGCGGATTGAGGTAGCGGAGTGAAATTTTGAAAGCAGACCCGACGGTTGACCAGCAGGCAATCGCTGCAAATGCGAACAGAAAGGCTTTTTTTTGTGAGTGCATCCAGTGGCGAAGGTACTTAAAGATTGGAAAAAATATTCTATTTTTGCGCCCTAATTTAAAATCTATGAAGAAGCTCGCTGTTGTTGCTCTTGGGGGAAATGCCCTGTTGCGCGGAGATCAGAAAGGCACTATTGACGAACAGGAAGAAAATGCCAATGCCACCGCCGAAAGTCTGATTAACCTGATCAAACGCGAATATAACATCGTTATCACACATGGCAACGGTCCCCAGGTAGGGAACATAATGCTTGCTAATTCCGCAGGTTTTAAAATGTTCGGACTTCCTGAAATGCCACTCGACATCTGTGTAGCCTATTCCCAGGGATTTATTGGTTACATAATCGAGCAGCAACTGAAGAATGTTCTTCAGAAACACGATATGGAACGCGATATAATTACCATCACCACACAGGTACTGGTAAATAAGGACGATCCCGCTTTTCTGAAACCAACAAAACCTGTAGGACCTTACTATACCAAAGAAGAGGCTGATAAAATGGCAGGCGATACCGGCTCGGCGTTTAAAGAAGATCCTCGCGGACGCGGCTGGCGGAAAGTAGTCGCTTCACCTACGCCACTGGTTATCATCAACAAGAAAACCATTGAATCCATTGCCCGCGGCGGGCAGATTGCCATTGCCGTTGGCGGCGGCGGCATCCCGGTATTCTTTGTTGAACCAAATAAACTCCAGGGAATTGACGCCGTTATTGATAAAGATCTCGCCTCAGCGCTGCTTGCATCGCAGATTAATGCCGATAAATTCTTCATCCTTACAGATGTTCCAAAAGTTTGCATTAATTACAATACGCCACAGGAGAAGTCGCTCGACCGGATAACTATTGCCGAAGCCAAAAGATATCTCGAAGAAGGTCAGTTCCCCGATGGCAGCATGGGACCCAAAGTTCGGGCAGCTATTCATTTCGTTGAGCGATCAGGGAAAGATACAATCATTACCAAAACCACTATGCTGGGTATTGATAATGGCGGTACGAGGATTACGCTGGTTTAATTTGTAAACACCATCTTCTTAACATCCAATCCGTCAATTTTAAGCAGTTCGTTTTCCAGTTTTAAAAATTCTTCGCGGTTTCCGGTAAGTTCAAGAAGGATAATCCCGCCAGGGCTACATGAATCGTCCACCACATCATGCAAGCCAAGCCGCGTTTTGATTGAACAGCCGAATTTTGTCAGAACAGCCTGAACATCCGTTACTTTTTTCACTCTGTCGGTAAGGTGAATACCGAGAATCCAGATTTCTTTTGTCATGCCTATGAAAAATCTATACGTTTTTTATTCAGTGTGATAGGAAAGCGGATAATAAATTCCGTGCCATTTTGTTGCAGTATTTCAATTTTACCATCTATTTGTTCAACAAGAAGCCTTACAATAAACATCCCCAGCGATTTGTCTGATTCGAAAGAAAAATTCGCAGGTAATCCGATTCCATTGTCTTTGATAATTAGTTTATTTACCTCGTCAGTTTCTTCTGTAAGTTGGATATAAATCTCGCCGTCCTGTCGTCGCGGAAAGGCATATTTAAAGGCATTGGTCAACAGTTCATTGGTTATCAGTCCTATAGGTAAGGCGGTTTCAATAGTTACATCTGTGGGTTCCAGGTCAATAACAAGATTGATCCGGTGACCGCTGAAAGTTCCAGTAACAATTGTTGCGAGTGAATGCAGATAAGCTGAAAGTGGGATTCTATCGAGGTTTTCGGAGCGGTAAAGGTGTTCGTGGATAAGCGCCATTGAGCGAATGCGCATTTCAACATCCTTAATAATGCGGTTGAGTTCAGGGTCGGTATTATTACGGAGTTGAAGGTTGAGCAGGCTGACAACAATTGCAAGATTATTTTTTACCCGGTGATGAATTTCCCTCAGCATAATCTCCTTCTGGACAATATTTTTCTGCTTCAACTCCTCAATTTCTTTTTCCTTGGAGCGGTTGCGCATGATGGTCATCACCTGAATCACTTCATTATCTTTAAAGATTGGAACCTTGCGGGTTTCACCATAAATTGTTTTATCGCGCAGAAAAAACTGTTGCTCGCCGATTATAATTTCTCCTGTATTAAAAACCTGCCTTAATTCAGCGATGGTTGAAGACGGAATAAATGGATAAACTTTCGTGAGTTTTTTCCCAATACAATTAACAGGAAATCCCTGGCGGAGGTGCTCCTCCTGCAATGAAGAATTCAGCATAACGAAAACCAATTCCTTGTCAACAACATAAATCCAGTCAGGAATCGAGTTTAATGTGTTTATGTAGATAAATTCAGATTGGCGAAGCGCTTTTTCCGCTTGTTTCCTTTCTTCCATCTCGATCAGCAGTTTTTGGTAGTTGTCGGAGAGGGCTTTCTGATCGAGAAAATTTTTCCAGTTCAGTTCTCTGAACATGAATGCCATTATGAATCCAATGCTAAACATGGCAATTACAAAGAAAAGATTGTTGAAAAAGACAAATGGATTATGCAGGTATGTACCGTTAAGAATAGTGGCTGTCAGGTATGCTATTACCATACAGGCTCCAATACAGGTAAGCGTAATAAACGGCATTCTGAAAAAGGTGAATAACCCAATAACAACAAGCATAACCCATGAATAGTAAAAAGTGTAACCTTCAAGGGAAGGAGTCGCAGCAAACCCAACATAGAATACGGACAGAGCTATTCCCAGGTTCAGAATAATAAAAATAAGTCCCAGCCATTTGAAAAGCGGGCGAATGTAGGATACAATAATTGAAATTATTAACGCAGGCGAAATAATCCAGAAACGGTTGTAAAACTGAAGTTCCGATGAGTTTGGGAAAAAAATCAAATTGAATAATGCAAAACAGAAAAACATGATAAGGGTTAAGATAAACCCCATGCGCATGTTTGGCAATGAGGAGATCAGATAATGAGTCTGAAATTCCTTATTCAGGTCTTTTTTTAAAGTTTCGCTCATCAACCATGTTTTAAAGACTGAAAACCATCCGTTGCAATTCGAGTCCGCCGATTTGGGAAAGTTCTTTTTCGAGATGTTCACATTCAAAGGCATCCCCGGCGAGTTGAAGAATTATAATCCCAACCCTGCTGCAAACCTCTTCCGATACCTCATGAAATCCAAGCCTCGATTTAATTACATGGGCATATCTCGTCAGCGCCTGCTGGGTTCTGCCTGCCTCTTTGATTCGATCGGTTATTAACAATCCGATTATTCTGACTTGTTTCATAATAGTTGGTAAGTTGGTAAGTTGGTAAGTTGGTAAGTTGGTAAGTTAATAAGTTGGTAAGTTGGTAAGTTGGTAAGTTGGTAAGTTGGTAAGTTGGAAAGTTGGCTTAGGGGTTACAGTTAGTAATACAGATCGCGGGCGCCGGTTTTTATTTGGGTGATTTTTTCGATTAGTTGGTTTTTGAAGGTTATATCCTCAATTTCATTCAGTTTTTCCTGTACAAGTTTATATCCTTTTTCTTTCGTTTCTGAGGGAGCATAATCTTCAAGATATTCAACAAGGGTTATAATGGCGTTGGGCTGACAAAAGCGTTTGATGAATCCGGGCGCTGAAAATTCCATAAAATGCTCGCCGGTTCTTCCAAGACGATAACAAGCAGTACAAAACGAGGGTATATATTTATTTTCGATCAATTCCTCCATGATTTGGTTCAGGCTGCGATTATCATTGATCTGAAACTGTTCGAGGTCAATGTCCTGTTCTTCAGTTTCTTTCTTTTTTGAATAACCGCCCATTTCGATATTTGTTCCGCCATCAATTTGCGAAACGCCAAACTGCATGATTTCATCGCGGATGTCGGCAGTTTCTCTCGCCGTAAGGATAAGCCCGGTGTAGGGAACCGCGAGGCGCAGAATTGCCACCAACCGGGTAAACTCAGAATCGCTGACAATATATGATTTGTCAAGGTTTAGTTGAGATGCATACTGGATTCGGGGGAATGAAATGGTGTGCGGTCCCACATTGTAAACCGCTTCAAAATGATTTGTATGTCTTACAAGCGCGAGTACTTCGAAACGCCAGTCGTAAAGTCCGAACAGCGCGCCAATGCCAACATCGTCAATACCTGCTTCCTGAGCGCGGTCGAGCGACGTAAGCCGCCAGTCAAAGTTTCGCTTCATTCCGCTCAGATGCACTTTTGAGTATGTTTCTTCATGATAGGTTTCCTGAAAAATCTGGTATGTGCCAATTTTCGCATCCTTCACAATTCTGAAACCATCTATATCGAGTGGGGCGGCATTAATGTTGACGCGCCGTATTTCACCGGGACCGCTTTTCACCGAATAAACAGTTCTCACGCTTTCAGCAATAAATTTTGCATCATATTCAGGGTGTTCGCCATAGACCAAAATCAAGCGTTTATGACCGGCATCCTCAAGCGCTCTGACCTGGGCAACCAGGTCGTCATGGTCGAGTGTAACTCGTTTAATGCTTTTATTGGAGGCTTTGAATCCGCAATATGCACAGTTATTGGTACAACGATTTCCAATGTATAACGGCGCAAAAAGTACAATCCGTTGACCATATACCCTTTCTTTCAAAGTGCGCGCTCCCTGTTTGATCTCTTCAATCAAATCGGGGTCGGCAGCTTTGATCAGTATGGCTGTTTCTGCCAGTGTCAGTCGGTTTTTATCGAGCGACTTTGCAATGACTTCCCTCACTCGTTCCGGCGTTGCAGCGGTTTTGTTGATAATCTCCCATATCTCATCGGCGTCAATGAATGGCTTCATACGCTGGTCCTTAATCTTTAATTTTTCCGGGCTGAATATCATGAATTATTTCAGTTTATTTTTAACAAATTTATGAATTTTTCATCGTTCCTGCTTCGGTTTTTTTGACCGTTCCGAAAGATATACGCCACCGATGACAATGGCAATGCCTGCAATTTTTCTCATGGTGAAGGATTCGTTCAGAAGCAGAAATGAGAAAAATGCAGTAAAAACGGGAATCAGGTTTGAAAAGATATTTGTTTTAGTAATCCCAAGTAATTTTACAGAATGAGCAAAACATACAAATGAAACCGATGATGCGAGAATAGCGAGAAGTAAAAATGAGGTGATGATCTCCATATTCAGTGGAATCGTAAAGAAATTATTGACTTCAAAGATCAGAAAAACAGGGAGAAACAGAAAAATACCGATAACATTCTGATATGCAATCACGATGACGGCAGAGTACCGGCTTGTAAGTTTTTTTAATGTAACGGAATATAAAAGCGCAGCGATCACGGCAAAAAAAAGGAAAATGACTCCACGTACATCGGCTGTCAAACCGAAGTCATTGTTAATAAGTATCAGGATGACTCCTATAAAAGATACTGCAATTCCTATAAAATTAACCGGAGTGAGTTTCTCCCTGAAGCTCAGGTAAGCCACAAGCGGAGAAAAGACCGGGATGGTGGCAATTATTACTGCGGCAATGGTTGGGGTGGAGTATTTTAATCCGTAATTTTCGCCGAGGAAATAGAAAAAAGGATTAAACAACGCGCTTAATAAAATCAGTTTAACGTCGGAACGGGCGATTTTTTGATGTAATCCTAAACTGTAAATGAATATGAACAGAAGACCTGATGAAATTATCAATCGAATAAATATGATCGTAACCGGTTGGTAATATTTCAGCAACTGAGAACTCCAGATAAATGAGAGCCCCCAGAAGAGCGTCGCAGCGAGAGCCCACGAGTAGTCGGGTATGTGAAACTTTTTCAAACGGTTGCAAAGGTAGTTGAAAAA